>JAGOEH010000319.1 GCA_017997825.1 Candidatus Delongbacteria bacterium
CAACGCACCGTTATCCGGATCGGGTATTGCTCCTCATTACCGATCAGTGTTCCATGTATTGCCGTCACTGCACCCGGCGGCGAAAGGCCGGCGAAACCGATCATGCCCTGCCGATGACGATGATCGACCGGGCAGTAGACTATATCCACCATCATCCTGAGATCAGGGATGTCCTGCTCTCCGGCGGCGATCCCCTGGTCATGCCGACCTCCCGCCTGGAAGCGATCCTCCGGAAAATCAAAGCCATTCCCCATATCGAGATCATCCGGATCGGATCCCGCACCCCGGTCGTCATGCCGCAGCGTATTGACCGGGAACTGGTCACCATGCTCAAGCGCTATCATCCGCTCTATATCAATACCCATTTTAATCACCCTCAGGAAATCACGCCCCAGGCGGCCAATGCGCTGTCCTTGCTGGCCGATTCCGGAATACCGCTGGGAAACCAGTCGGTTTTGCTGCGCGGAATCAACGACGACCCGGATGTTATGAAGAATTTGGTTCATTTGTTACTGCGTCACCGTGTCCGGCCTTATTACCTCTATCAGTGCGATCTCTCGGAAGGGATCAGTCATTTTCGGACCCCGGTCAGTACCGGAATCGAGATCATTGAATCGCTGCGGGGACACACCACCGGTATGGCCGTTCCAACCTATGTGGTAGATGCCCCCGGAGGCGGCGGGAAAATCCCTGTTATGCCGGATTATCTAATTTCCCGCGGACACAACCGGGTTATCCTCCGCAACTATGAAGGAGTCATTGTATCCTATCCCGAACCTCTCGATTACCACTACCAGCCTGAGTCATTGACCGGAAGAGCCGATCCGCTCCATCGATCCACTGAAGGGATCATTTCCCTGATGTCGGGTCAACGAAACGTCTTGGAACCCAAAGATCTTCGGCGGCATCGACGGATCGAGTTTTCTTCGGATCAGCCGGAATCCGGATCATAATCCATGCGGACGATCGGAATTGCCGGATTGAGCAAGGATGCCGGTAAAACCAGCATCGTTAATGATTACCTGAGTCGAATCCCATCGGCTCGCATCGGCGTATCGACCCTGGGTATTTACCGTCCGGCTGCGACCCATTACAAGCCGATGCTTTCGATCCCTTCCGGCTGCTTTTTCACCACCATTCCCGATCTGCTCCGTTCCACCCGCGGTCTGGTCCGCGTCATCAGCCATCCGGCCATTTCAACCGCTTTAGGTCCCCTTTTCATCTATCAGAGCCTGGCTCCGATCTCCATTCGGCTGGCCGGGCCGGCCACCTCATGCCAATTGAACCGCCTATGCCGCTTTTTTGAAAGCATCAGTCTGGATTACCTAATTCTGGATACCTCGCTTGATCGGAAATCCGTTCTGAATATCGATCATCTGGATGAAATGATTCTGGCGGCCGGCGCGGCCTGCTCCCCCCATCTGGAGTCCATTTTGGATCAGTGCCGATTCTGGGCGGATCTGAGCCGGCTTCCGGCTTCTCCATTCCCCATCCCCTCCTCGATCAATCATCCGGTGCTGTTGGATCATACCGGCTCGATCATCCACACCTACTCCTTCCCATTGCTTGGGCATGAACTCGATCTGTTCGCACAGCTCTCCGATTATCAGGGCAATTATCTCTACCTACCCGCCGGCCTGGGCCAATCCAGCCTGTCCCGGATCCTTCCATTCTGGAAAAAATGGAATGGCTCCCTGATTCTCAAAACGGCCTTCCATCTCCAGCTGGATCCGGAATCCTGGTCCAAAATCCACCATGAAGGCCTGATTATCCATTTACGCCATCCCTTAAATCTGCGTGAAATTGCGATCAATTCCTATAGCCCCCTACATTCCATCGACTGCCGTCGAATGCGGACAGCATTCCGGCAAACTTTTCCCGACCTCACCATCACCGATATCAGTGACCCTTTTCCGGAGGCCTCCAGTGCGACCTGATCCCTTGACACTGAAAGCTATCGGTGGAGATCGGCTGATGGACAGTCTCGAATTGTCCACTCCCTACGGCCGACGCCAATTGGAGATGACGGATTATTCGATTCTTCCTAAAGAAGAGTGTATCCGACATTACCAACGGATCGACCGGATGCCGGCTTATTTTATCCGCCATCCCCAGTGCCTTGACAGGCTAAAAAACCGACTGGGTGAAATTGAATCGGTGGATTCGATTCTGGATCATTTAAGCCGGCCGGAAATCCCGCTCTCCCTAGAGGAGATCTTTATCCTGAAAAAGCATCTCTATGTGACCCGCCGGTTAATTGAAGAGCTCCGGGATACCCCTTTTCCCCTTTCGGGGGAAGCCGATCCGATGCCTTCCGTCTGGCAATGGTTGGATATCGACGGGCAGGAAACTCCGGCTTTCGAATACTCCTGCCGGCATCATCCGGATCTGGAGTCGGCCCGGGATGCGTACCGGACCCTCAGCCGCCGCCAAACGGAACTTGGCATCCAACTCCGGCGGGAAACAGCGGAACGATTTAACTTAAAGACCGTACCGGAGCGCCTGAGCCTCTCCAATCGTGATCAGGACGCCCTGATCGACCAACTGGTCCGCTCCGGATCCTTTCTAATCTGTGAGAAAAATTTCCACAACACCATTCTTCAGCTTCAGCCTTCGCCCACCCAACTTGAACTCCGTCAACAGCAAATTGAAATTATGGATCGGATCCAACGGATCGAAGAGCAGATTCGGGAGAATTTGACCCGAGCGATAGCCCCGTGGAGCAATCGGTTCACCAGCAATACCCAATGGATCGGGTCACTGGATCTTGATCTGGCCAGAATCGCTTATGCCATACGTTTTAAAGCTGTCATTCCGGAAATTACCGAGCATCGGATCAGCCTTCAGCAGGGACGCTGGGTATTTTTTCAGCAGGAACTGGAACACCGGCAATGGCGATACCAACCGCTGGAATTGAATTGTACGGATCGAATTCATGTCATTACAGGGATGAATATGGGAGGCAAGAGTGTTGTTTTAAAAACAATCGGATTTCTGGTATTTCATCTCCACCTGGCCCTTCCTGTACCGGCTGTCGAAGCCCGGCTGCCCCTGTTTCAACGGATTTTCTATTCCGGCGGAGAAACTCGTGAGAGTTCGGATGGAT
>JAGOEH010000320.1 GCA_017997825.1 Candidatus Delongbacteria bacterium
GGCCGATACCGGCGAGGGAGATTCCGAATGGGCATCCGGCAGCCAGGCATGCACCGGGGCCAGTCCCATTTTGGTTCCCAGTCCGATCAGGATAAAGGTAAAAGACAGTTTCAGCCAGAAAATATCCATCTCGGCAGCCTGGTGATACAGATCCTTAAAAAACAAGGAATGGCCGGAAGCATGTCCGATCGATAACAGAATGATTCCTACAAAGGCCAGCGCAATACCGATCGAACAGATGAACATGTACTTCCAGGCCGCTTCCAGCGACGAGGAGGTTCTCTCAAAATAGATCAAATAGGCGCTGCTGAGGGTGGTGGCTTCCAGAAAAACCCAGTATAAAGCCAGGTGGGTACTCAGAGTGGCCCCGGCCAGCGAAAAAATGAACACCAGCATGAAAATATGAAACTGGGTGTGCCGCAGATCGGAAACCGGAGATTTTTTGAAAAAATAACCGTTATACAGGCTGACGCACCAGTAAAGCAAGGCCAGGATACCCAGAAAAATCCGGTTGAGCGGATCCACCTGGAAATAGTCGGTAAACCCGCCCGGACAAACCATCAGCCGGCCTGCGGCCCCCAAAAAAAAGGTGGCATACCCAAGGTTCAGTATATGGTTGATTCGCTGCGATTTCACACCATACAGGATGAGCGAAATGACCAGGGGTAAGATCAGAATCAGGGCAATCATGGATCAGTCCTTGAGACGGGATAGGGTGTTGATGTCTAATTCGTTAAATGTCCGCTTGATATTATAAACAAAGATTCCCAACAGGAAAATGGCCAGGAACAGATCCAACAGTACCCCCAGATTGACGATCATCGGCATCTCGTGGGCAATCGAGAGCGAAAGCAGAAAGATACCGTTTTCCAGCATCATATAAGCCATCACATGAGTGATAATCTTCAAGCGGCTGGTGATGATGAACAACGCCGTGATAATCGTCGAAATCGATACCCCGAAAAAAAGCGGTTTGACGGGATAATTGGATTTCAGCGACAGAAAAGCCACCAGGAATCCCAGCAAAAAGATGAAGGTGGTGATTACCAGCGAATAAAAATTGGGTAAATAGGGTTCAATCTCACGGTAAACCCCGGTCTTGCGGAGGATTCTATACAGGAAGATCGGGATTAGAATGGCCTTGATTCCCAGCGTTTCCAGAGTCAAAAAAAACAGATTCAATAGACTGATCCGGTGGTCATCGATCAGGATCATCAGAAACAGGATGATGCCCTGGACGATCAGGATCTTGATATAGGCCTCGATCCGGCTGGTGGAAACGGCATACAGCATCGTCAACCCGAACAGGATAATCAGAAGACTGATCATTGTAGACCTCCAAATTCGACCAGATAAAGCACCGACAGAATGATCAGACTGAAAGAGGTCAGAATAAACAGAAACTGGGGCAATCGGGTCATCCGGATGCGGGCGGTCAGCGATTCGATTGTCCCGATCAGGATCGGGATGATGCCCAGCATAACCAGATAAAGGATAATCGTGAGAGGAGTCGATAATTCGACCGGAATCAGGATGGTGGCGATCAGCGAACTGAAGACCACCATTTTGAGAGCGGAGGCATAGTGAAGAATAGCCAGATCCGGTCCCGAGTTATCCAGAATCATGACTTCATGGATCATAGTTAGTTCCAGGTGAGTGTTGGGATCATCGATGGGAACTCGACAACCTTCGATCAGCAGCAATAGAAAAAAAGTCAGGGCGGATAATCCGGCAATCAGGCCGTGACTCCAGTTCAAAGTATGAAGAATCCGGATTAATTCATGGAATTCAAGGCCGGGATTGAGTGTGGCGAATCCGGCCAGGAGAATGAAAAAGGCCGGTTCGACCAGAATATTGAAGAGGGCTTCGCGGTTAGATCCCATCCCCTCGAAGCTGCTGCCGCTGTCCATGGCGGTCAGCACCGCCATAAACTTGCTCAGTCCGAGCAGATAGGAGAAAAGAATAAATCCTCCCGGGATTCCCATGATACTCCGACCGGACAGCATCGGTACCAACAGGGCGGCGGCCAGCACGGCGGCCAATTGAATGATCGGTCCGATCTGAAAAATAAAGGAGGTCGCCCAACTCCGGATTATCCCTTTTCTCATCAATCGGAGCAGGTCAAAGAAAAACTGGGTGATGGATGGTCCTTGCCGTCCGGCCCACCATGATTTGGTTCGCTGGATCAAACCGATGAATGGAAAGGGAATGATTAACAGAATCAAAATATTCAATACCATGATCAGCATATTATAGCGCTCCGATGATCCAGATAATGATCAGCATCAGTAGAATAAGACCGAACAAGATATAATGCTGAGTCTGGCCGCTCTGAAACAGCTGCAGCCAGCCGAAAGCGTTTCGGATCAGACCCAGCACCGGATCCAACACCTTTTTTTCAAGCCAGTCGTGGATTATGCTTCCAAAGGAGGCGTGGCGGGGAAAGAGCCCTTCCACCGGCTGACGGATATCCCGCAGGACATACAGGCGGGAAAATAGACCGACAACAGGATCGGCAAAGGATGCGGCGGTATACTGCATCCGGGATGTTGGGGCTTGATATCCGCAATCCCAGGTCTTATAGTCATGATTGTTTTTGTTTTTGATCAGCCGGCGTCGCAGTCCGAAGAGTATCAGACACAATAGGATCAGTCCGGCCATAAAAAAGGACAGGGTGGTCATCACCGCCGTGAGGGCGTCCGGTATGGATAATCCGGGCAGGATGGCGGCCAGCGGCATCCGGATCAATCGAAGGCCGGCCTGGGGAAACAGACCGATCACCAGCATGCCTGCCACCAAAGGAATCATGGAAAGCTTCATCAGGCGGGGGGCTTCCTGGGGTCGCTGTTCGGACTGGTAACGCGGAAATCCCTGGAAAACCATGCTGAACAACCGGACAAAGGAAAACAGGGATAAGGCTCCGATAAGAGCTAGGGCTGCCACCCCGATCACCGACCCGGTCCATAGTCCGGCGGTATGGGATTGAATCCCCTGATAAAACCCGAGGTAGATCATCAACTCACCCACAAATCCGTTCAAGGGGGGCAATCCGCAAATGGCGATGGATGCGATCAGAAAAAAT
>JAGOEH010000077.1 GCA_017997825.1 Candidatus Delongbacteria bacterium
GCAGAATATAGTATACCTCAGAGGTTTTCAGGCTGTGCCGATAAGATTTCAACCCCGGCTTGACAATAGCATGAGCCAGACTGTATCGGAACTCCAACTTCTCATTGGGTCCATTCAACAGCTCACGCAAAATGGTATTGTCACCGGCCACAAACTCGGCACATTCCTTCAGATCCTTGATCAGCATCGCTCAACTCCTTTCACCGGATAACGACTTCCAAGCCGGAAAATTCCAGCATCGGAAATCCCACCGGCTGTAAACCACAATCAATCCGACAGCCGAATATTTTATACACTACAATAAAGGCTTCGGTCATCTCCGAGTCTGCATGGACCCTTTATATTCATGCATACCATGACATAATCCAGTCAGACAATACCGAATTGATTAAAAGCGGGAGAGATCATTCGCCCGCTTTTTGCGATCGATATTACCTATAATTTCATCTTAATCAGGGAATCAGATAATAGTTGACCCGGATTCCGGTATTGAACAATGTTTCCTCGGTATTCACCTGATAATTCCGTTTGGTATACTCCACGAAGGGTTCCAGTGCCACTTCACGGGTCAGAAAATAGTTGATTCCAATGCTGCCGATGAATTCATTGCCTTCCAATTTGCTTTTAAAATCCTTAACGTAAATGCCCTTGGCTCCGATAAAAGGAATAATGGTTTCGGCTTTGAAATAGTAGCGGAATCCCAACCCGAAGGTAAAATCGCGATAGTAGTATTTGCTGACATAAGATGATTTCGGACTGGAATATTCCGACTCGCTGTATTGAAATCCAAGTTGGGCGATGACCAGAATACGGTCATGAATAAAACAGCCTACCGAGGGATTCAATCCGATTTTCATATACTTGTCGTTATAAAAATCGGTTTTGAATTCGGATGAGCCATAAAACACTTCACCGCCCAGGGTGAAAACACCCTTTCCCAATGGATTCTCCGCCCGCACGATACCGGATAAAAGAATCAGGCAAATCACTGCATACAGACCATAGCGCATGGTGTTCCTCCTTGGTTTGGTTGACTGCAGCCGGGAGATCCTGTTGATTTGTCCGGAAGGCCGAGTATCGGACCGATCAGACAGACTGAAGTCGCACAAGACCGGTATTGATCGGTGACAGGCAAAACCATCAACAGGCCGGATAGCCAATCGGTTTGTTATTAAACCCATAAATAAATAAAACTGAGCGGCACAAAGCATAAAATGATGATACAGGCTGAGAGTTATAGGGTGGGTAGAGGGACTCGAACCCTCGGCCCCCAGAGCCACAATCTGATGCTCTAACCAAACTGAGCTATACCCACCATAATGAGTGGCTAATATATATTATATCGGATTCAAAGTCAAGTCTTTTTTTAGAAAAGCGTTGACTTTTAGCGGAATTCAGTGTATAATGAACACTAAGCTCGACTGGTTGTCCCGGGCTTCTTCAGCGCAGATTATGATGGCGTTTACCATAACCCGGGAAAGGGCCAATCCCTGAAAATCGAGGAGAATAGAATGGCGACCATTTCATTGGATCCGCAATGGAAAGATAAAGTTTTACAGGAACTGACCGAGTTTTTAAGTATTCAGTCGGTAAGCACCAAACCGGAAAACCACCAATCGATTTTGGAGGCGGCGGGATTCCTGATGCTCAAGATCAAGAGCCTGGATTTTGACCGGATTAGACTGGTTCAGACACCCGGCAATCCGATCATTCTGGCGGAGAAGCGCCGTCATCCGGGACGACCGACGCTGATGATCTATGGGCATTATGATGTTCAGCCGGAGGAGCCATTGGAATTGTGGACGACCCCTCCGTTTGAAGCCACCATCAAGGGGGATCGCTTATATGCCCGCGGAGCCTCGGACGACAAGGGACAATTATATATTCATTTGGCAGCCGTCGAGTATTATCAGCAGCGCTGGGGGGATATTCCGCTGAATCTGATTTTACTGTTGGAAGGGGAAGAGGAGATTGGGAGTGTAAATTTGGACGAATTTCTAAAATCGGGAGAGGAGAAGCTGGATCCGGATTTGATCATTATCAGCGACAGCTCGATGCTGGGAGAGAATCTGCCCAGTATCTGCTGTTCGTTACGGGGATTGGCCACCTTCGAGATGCGGATCCGGGGTGCTAATACCGATCTCCATTCGGGAGGATTCGGCGGAGTGGCGCCCAATCCGGCGGAGGTACTTTGTCGGATTATCGCTCAACTCAAGGCGGAATCGGGACAGATCATGATTCCGGGCTTTTACGATCAGGTGATGACGTTGTCCCCGGAAGAACGACGCCGGATAGGCGAACTTCCGCTCGATGAAGCCGTCATGGCGGCCGAGATCGGCCTGAGCCGGATGGTGGGAGAGCCGGGATATGGAGTTTACGAACGATTATGGTTTCGGCCGACCTTCGAAATTAATGGACTATATTCCGGCTACGCGGGCCCCGGTTTCAAAACGGTGCTCCCGGCCGAAGCCGTTTGTAAATTCTCATGCCGCCTGGTTCCTTACCAGGATCCGGAACTGATTTCGCAACAGATTGTCAGCTATGTACAAAGTCTGATCCCCGACTATGTCACCGGAGAGGTTAAGGCCCTTCATTCCGGATCAGCCTATCGGCTGGAACCGGACCATCCTCTTATTCCCCGCTTTACCCAGGCCCTGACCCAGGCTTTCGGCATGGCTCCCTATATGGCCGGGGAGGGCGGTTCCATACCGATTGTCCATACCTTCAAACAACTCACCGGCAGCGACAGTCTGTTGCTGGGATTCGGTCTGCCCAATGAAAACTCGCATGCACCCAATGAATTCATGAGTTTGTCCAATCTGTGGCGGGGAATCGAAACCATGCTGTTGGTTTATCGAAGCTATGCCGAATAACCACCTATGCCCTATCTGCGGTCCGAAGCGATCATTCTGCGATCCACCCATTTTCAGGATACCGGTAAAATCCTGAACTGCCTTACCCGTGATCATGGACTGGTGGCTGTATTGGCTAAAGGAGCCCGCAGCCCCAAGAGCAAATTCATGGGTAACCTTGAATTATTCTCTCATGTGGAATTGGTGTATGCTTATAAAGAAACCCGACAGATTCAAACCCTGTGTGAAGTCAACCTCATTGCTTTTCACCAGGGGATACTGATCGATCTGGACAAGCTGGCCCTGGTGGGCCAGATCGGTTGGATTCTCAACCGCTGTCTAATGGAATGCAAACCCTTGCCGGAGCTTTTTTCCGAATTACTGAAGGTGATGACCCTGGTGGATTATTGTGAGAATTCATCCCAGCAGGAATTGGCTTATCTCTATTTTCTGAATGCTTTTTTAAAAACCGGAGGCTGGGGTCTGAATTTTAATCAATGCAGCCGATGCGGAACCCCATTCGGACAGGAAGCGGTGTTGGATTGGAACGGTTCAGCGCTTTACTGCATAAAATGCCGGCCTGACCATTACCGATACCGTCGGATCAGTCAGACGGAAATGCAGATCCTGGCCCGGCTGGATATTCCATCCATCCTGACTGCCCCGCGGGTTGCTCAGCCGATTTACCTTAGCCTATTGGATATTTTCAGGCAGTTGTATCAGCATCATCTGAACCTGTTAATCTCGAATTTTCAGTCCAAGGAGTGATCACGAATGCCCTTCACCAATCTGATATTTGACCTGGATGGAACGCTGCTTCATACCCTGCCGGATCTGGCGGACAGCATTAATTATATTCTGACGGATAATGGGTTCAACGCTATCCCGATGGAAGAGATTCAGAACTTTATCGGTGACGGCTCCATCTATCTGGTGAGTCGGGCCATTAAATCGCAGCAGCCCAGCCTTGATGAATCCTGGATTCGGGACCATCTGCCGTCGATTCATCAGAATTTTTTGGATCATTATCATGCTCACAGCCGGATCAAAACCCGGCTGTATCCCGGGGTGATTCCGGTCCTGGAACATTTTCATTCCTGCGGCCACACCCTGTTTGTATTGAGCAATAAACCGCATTCGATGACCGTCGATCTGATTGGGTATTATGGAATCGCCGATTATATCACCGACGCCATGGGGGGAGGGGTAATGCCCTTCAAACCGGATCCGGCCGTCATTTATCACTGGCGCGATCAGTATCGGCTTGATCTGTCACAAACCGTCATGATCGGGGACGGAATTCCCGATATGGAGATCGCTCAAAGGGCCGATATCGCCGGTATCGCATGCCTATATGGTTATACCCGGCCCGAAATCCTGACCGCCTATCATCCTATCCAAAGTATAACCTCATTCGATCAATTACCGAATCTTTTATGAGACCATCAAACCACCCCGGGAGGAACCATGAAACGTGTTCTGTTGTGTCTGATAGCTCTGGCCGGCTTGCTGGCCGGTTTATCCGCGCAGGAACTCTCCAGCCATCAGCAAAAACTGGATGATATCAGACTGAAATACGCACCGGATAAACGGGTCAAAGTATTTACAGTCAAAGCCCAACTCAGCCATGACACCCTGCTGTTTACCGGGGATACGGACCAGCCGGAAGCGATCCGTCAGATTGAGCTTTATCTGAAATCGCTGACCATTCCCTATACCAACCAGGTCCGGCTTTTGCCGGCCGCGGAGCTGGGTGACAAGACCTATGGGATAGTCAGCATTTCTTCCGTCACCATTCATGCTCAGCCCGATGTAACCGAGGAATTAACCAACCAGAGCATTCTCGGTACCCCGGTTCGGATCCTCAAATCGGACGACGGCTATCTGTTGATTCAAACCCCGGATGAATACATCGGCTGGGCTGAAGCTTCAGTCATTTATCGGGTTACTCCGGCCGAATACCGGTCCTACCTGGCATCCAATCTGGTAATGTATACCGGAAAAGTCGGTTGGATCCATCAATCCCCCGATCCCCAATCCCCCCTCCTGTCGGATATAGTCATGACCAGTCTGCTGACTCCACTGGGAGTGGAAAAAGGATGGACCAAGGTTAAATTTCCGGATGGACGCGTCGGTTATCTTCCCAGCGGCGAGCTGGTTGATTACCAAAGCTGGAAGAAGCAAATCCGGCCGACCCGGGAACGGGTTATCGATCTGGCCAAACAGTTTATGGGTGTCCCCTATTTATGGGGAGGGTGTACCGCTAAAATGCTGGACTGCAGCGGATTAGCCCAGACCTGTTACAAAATGAACAATATCCAATTGCCGCGCGATGCCAGCCAGCAATGCTTTGTTGGCGACAGTATCCCGATCACCCCCGGGTTGGAGTATGCCAAACCCGCCGACCTGATGTTTTTCGGACGATACGATAGTTTGAGACAGCGTGAAATCATTACCCATGTCGGAATCTATCTGGGAAAGCATGCCTTTATTCATGAAGCGACCGATGTCCACATTAATTCTCTTCACCCCGACAGCGCCAATTTTAGTGAACGCCGTCTGAAACAATTACGCCGGATCCGCCGCATCATTCCGGATTAGTTCTTCAGAGTAAACGGATATTCCTTGACCGTTTCCTGATCACTCAGATTATCTTTAACCCGGATCCGCAACAAACATTCACCGGCAGGGACATGTTTCATATCCAGCAGAAAAAATTCACGACTGTGATTCCCTCTTCCCTGCCGGTCGATGCTAACCTCCACCGATCCCGGTTTGACGCCGAATATCGGCGAAATCACCTGATTGTAAATCTTCTTCAAAACATTGGTTTTGGGCTTGGTTGAATAAATACGATAGGACACCAGATACGTATTGTAATCGGACAGTTCCCGCAGATTATGAATCTCGAAATAGACATAATTCCGGTTGGATTTTTTAATAACCGTGAAAGGATAGGGAGAAAGATTCTCCATCGTTTTTTCTGATTTCGGATCGTTGAAAATACTGATCAGAATATCGCTGGTAAGCAGCGTTTGCCTGAAATCCTGGATTGTGACCTTCCGTCGGAAGATTCCCGAGCGGTTGGAATAATTATCCTTAATACTCAGCACCAGGTTATAAGGTCCCGGTTTGAGTCGGTAGGAATCTTTAAAAACCGAATAGTAACTAATATCTTCCGGTTTGCTGAATCGGAAATTTTTTTCCGTTTCGATACGATAGATTTTATGGTCATTCAGGTTTTCCGCCAGCAGAATAATAGTCAATTGAATCTGCCCGAAATATTCATCCGACCGGATGATATTAAGGCGCTCGGTCGGCAGAGCGAAATGGAAATCCAGCCGGGTCATTCCGGAATCACCGGCAAACTGATAGAACTGAGACAGAAAGGAAAAATAGTTACTCACCCCGCCCACCTGGGAAACATCCCGGGTCAGAGCCTGTTCGGTCAGGGTTTTATCCTGCACATACTGGTTGTCGATCTGATCCAGATCAAACATCATCGTCTGATTGATCCGCATATTTTGAAAGCTGAGTAATCGATTGGAGACCTTTTCATACTGCATGGCGATATGGCTGCGTTCCCGGTAGAGTTCCGGCAGAATCCGGTATGATTCACTATAGCTTCTGACGGCATCCTTCAGGGACCGAGCCAGATAATACACATTTTCGAATTTAACGAAATCGAAAACCATTTCCTGCTCATCCACTTTATACATCCAGCTTTCATTGGGCAGGACATTGTTTTCAGCGGCTGAGGATCGAAAAATCTTATCGGGTTTTCCGTGAATGATAATAATCTTTCCGCGGTCATCAAAACCGTGGGGGACGAGCTGGGTATGGTAATTTTCCCTCACCATTTTGCACCGCCCCAGATGTTCCATCAATCGTTCATTGGCCGGGGTTTTAAAGTCGGAATCATTTTTAAGCCAGAAGTTCTTGATATACAGGCCCTGACCGCTGATCGGCAGTTTTGTAATCTCGATGGCTTCGGAATCACTCAGCAGGGGATACAGAAATCGGATTTCTCGCTCGGCCAGTTCCGGATTGGAAAGAGAATCCATCGCCCGGTAATAGTATTGGGTGCACTTAGCGGGATCATTCAGATTCTGGTAGTTCAGGGCAATATAATAATAGACCCGGCCGGCATCCTGTTTGTTGATCGTCAGGTAATCCAAAAGGGTGCGGATAGAAAGCGACGAGCGATTCAGGTAATAATAATACACAGCCTGAATCATCAGAATATCCCGGTAAGTCCGGCTAATGGCTATACCTTGATCAGTCCATTCCAATCCGGTACGGTAATCATCCGGATTGGTTTTAGTCAGATAGGCTTTTCCAAGATGATAATAGCCCACCACCGAATCAGGCCGTAACGCAACCATGGATTTGAAATGTTTAACGGCAATGGAAAAGTTATCGATATCGAATAGTTTTTTAAGGGAGGTCAGTAGGATAATCTTTTCGAGCGGTTTTCGCAGAAAGATTTCACCCAGCACCCGATTGGTATTCATCGGGTCATAATTTCGTTCCAGCAGGGACTTGAACACTTTTTCAGCCCCTTTATCCGCATGCAGATCAAACAGCCGTTTTCCATGCCGACAGAGGGCCGAATCGGAAAGGGTTGTTTCTTTCAGCAGAGAATCAGCGATGAATTCCTGTCGTTCCTTCCACAAGGAATCCGGATCGGGATTAAGATTCTGTTCGGGCTGAGCATCCATAACGATCGGAATCAGGAGGGAAAGAAAAACAATCAGAATTCGCATCGGCTAACTCCCGGCCTGAGGGTTGAAAAGCGCACGATGTAGTGTTCCCGATCAATCAGATCCTGATGACCGGCTCGAATGAATTTCAATCAAGGCGGTGACCGGAATCTGGAAAGGTCGAGTGATCCTGATACCGAAATGATCGATATCAATCCTCAAAGAGAAGTTCATCTTCCTTGTTACTCATCAGAATAGCGACAAAGCGCAACGACGGGATATTTTCACAGACAATCATGATGATTGAAGTCAGAGGAACGGCAATAAACATTCCCTGAATCCCCCACATCCAGCCCCAGAATATCAGACTGATCAGGACCGTTACCGGGCTCATATTCATGTTTTGTCCGGTGAACATCGGATCCAGAATATTACCCATCACCATTTGTAAAAATGATAAGGTGAACAGGATCCAAAGGGGACGGGACAAGTCGCCGAACTGGATCATCGATTGCAGGCACGGCAATACGGTTGCCACAATCGAGCCCAGATTAGGAATAAAATTCAGTAAAAAGGTCAAGAATCCCCACATGATGGGAAAATCCACGCCATAGATGGCCAGAATAAGGCCGGCAGCCAACCCGGTCAGAAAGCTGATAACCGTCTTGGTCAGTAGATAGGAAAAAACCTGGAAATTGATCCGTTTCAACATTTTTTCATAGTTCACCCGGCCTCGGAATACCATAGCGGCTTTCCGGGTCAAATTTCCCTCTCCAAACAACAGAAATGCCAGAATAATCAGAATCAGAAAAAAGGTGGAAAAGAAATTGAAAACCGAACCGAAGACATAATTGATCAGTAAATTAACGGATCCGCCGGTCCACTGGTCAGTAAAATAGAACTGTTTGACATCGGAATGAGTGATATGGAACTGTTTGATCAGTGAAAAATAGAGGTCTTCAAATTTTCGTTCATAATGGGGGAATTCGCGGATAAAAGAGAGTACGCTGGAATAGACCAGCATTCCCAGCAGATTCAGAATAATGAAAAGTATCAGCAGGGTAATCAGGACGGCCAGAAAGGAAGGAGCTTTCTTGCGCTTCAGGAAGATGACGAGGGGTTTGAGCAGGAAGGAGAGAAAGATAGCGATAATGATCGGCATCATGACCTCTTTGAGGGGACGCAGGACGATACCGATCAGAAGAATCAGCAAAATCACCAATAATACCAGATTGCGTTCCGAAACGGCAGGTATTTTTACTGATTCTTTGAGGTTCATAGGAATCTCGCTGCTCCCCGTCTGGAAAGAGACAGGGAGCAGAAAGATAAAAGGTTATTTAAAGAGGTCACCCAGCCAGTTGAATTTGTAAACCAGACCTGAAACCACGATCGCGACCATACTCATCAGTTTGATCAGGATATTGAGGGACGGGCCGCTGGTATCTTTGAAGGGATCACCGACGGTATCACCGACCACAGCCGCTTTGTGCCTATCGGAACCTTTGCCGCCGAAATGGCCTTCTTCGATGTATTTTTTAGCATTATCCCAGGCTCCGCCGGAATTAGCCATAAAGATCGCCATATTAAAACCGGCCGCTAAAGTTCCAGCCAGCAAACCCATAGTCCCGGCAACTCCCATCAACAGTCCGACGGCTACCGGAGTCAGAATGGCCACCAGCGACGGCAGAATCATTTCACGCTGGGCGGATTTGGTTGAAATAGCAACACAGGCTTTATAATCCGGTTGGCCTGTGCCTTCCATCAAGCCGGGAATCTCTTTGAACTGGCGACGCACTTCAGCAATCATGCCCTGAGCGGCTCGGGAAACAGCCTGAATAGTAGAAGCACAGAACCAGAAGGGCATGGTGGCGCCGATGAAGACGCCGATGATCACCAGCGGATTGAGCATATGAACATGGAAAAAGGTCATAAAATCACCGAGGGTGATCTGAGTTACCGGGATGATTGTTCCGGCGATGTTAATCGATTCCTGGCCCATCCGTATCATGGCCATCCGAATCTCTTCAATATAGGCGGCAAAGAGCACCAAGGCGGTCAGCGCGGCCGAACCGATGGCAAAACCTTTGCCGATAGCCGCGGTCGTATTGCCCAATTGATCAAGCGCGTCGGTTTTAACACGGACACTCTTGTCTAAACCGGCCATTTCGGCGTTACCACCCGCATTATCGGCAATCGGGCCATAAGCATCGGTGGCTAAAGTGATTCCCAGGGTGGACAGCATGGCCACTGCTGATAATCCGATCCCATACAGTCCCTGGCTGGTGTTTTCCATGCCGTTGGCCGCAAAAAAAGAAATGATGGTGGAAATGGAAATAGCCAGCACCGGCCAGATAGTGGAACTCATACCGACGCTGATCCCGGTCAGAATGACGGTCGGAATAGCGGTGGTTTGCTCGGCAATTTCACGGGTCGGTTTATACTGACTGGAGGTATAATATTCAGTAATCTTACCGATAAAGACACCCGATAAAACGCCGAACAGAATACATAGAATATATCCCATATTTTCAGGGAAGAGCCAATAGATCAGTCCGGCGGATGTCAGGATAGTCAGATAAGCCGCCGAATTAACGCCTCGATTCAGAGCTGAAAGCAGCTGTTTCTGGGAGGCATCTTCCTTGGAGCGAACTAAAAAAATACCAATAATCGACAAGATAATTCCGATGGCAGAAATGAACATCGGCAGGAAAATGGCTTTCAACTGCATGTCGGTCGAGACAGCCTGATAGAGACCGGCGCCCAGGGCGGCGGTGGAAAGAATCGAACCGACATAAGATTCATAAAGATCGGCGCCCATTCCGGCCACATCACCGACATTATCGCCGACATTATCGGCGATCACGGCCGGATTGCGAGGATCATCTTCCGGAATGTTCATCTCGGATTTTCCGACCAGATCGGCCCCTACGTCAGCCGCTTTAGTGTAGATTCCTCCCCCGACTCGAGCAAATAAGGCCTGAGCGGAAGCACCCATCCCAAAGGAAAGCATGGTGGCGGTAACCTCGAACAGATCCTTATCCAGCCAGTAATACAAAACACCGAACCACAGGCTGATATCCAGCAATCCTAATCCGACCACGCACAGTCCCATAACCGCTCCGCCGCGGAAGGCAATAGTCAGTCCGCGGTTCAGGCTCTCCTTGGCGGCCCAGGCGGTACGGGCATTGGCTTTGGTAGCCATATTCATACCGAAGAACCCAGCCAGACCACTGAAAAAACCGCCGGTCAGAAAGGCGAAGGGAACCCAATGCGACTGAACATTGAAAACATAAGCCAGGATCGAAAGAAAAATTACGGCCGCGATAAAAAAATAGGCTACGACCTTATACTGCTGTTTAAGATACGCCAGAGCCCCTTCCCGGACAAATCGGGAGATCTCCTGCATCCGCGGTGTGCCCGGCTCAAAGCCCAATACATAACGAAAAAAGTAATAGGCAAAACCCAGCGCAATCACGGAGGCTAAAGGGACCAGGATGAACAGAACATTAAAATCCACAGACTCCTCCTTCAGGTTAAATATTATAAAATCAGCCGAATCTGATTCTATCACCATCCATTAATATAAGCAAAATCAGCATGAGCGTCAATGAAAAAATGACACAGAGTCGAATTAATTCTTTTTAGTCTTGCATTTTAACGCCCATTCCACTATAATCTTCCGTAATCGAGAGCGCTATTCCAACCCCAAACGGAAAATGGACAGCATGCGTCTTAAAACTCTTCTTTTCCCTATTCTATGGCCTTTATCGGGCCTTTATTATCTATTCTGTTTGGTCCGCCATGTTATCATGGGGTGCTATCCGGCCCGGATCCTTCTCAACCATTATATCATCAGCATTGGCAACCTGGCATTGGGCGGGACCGGAAAAACCCCGATCGAACTTTATCTGGCCGGGCTGTTCAAGGGACAGGTCAATATCATTACCCGGGGATACCGGCGTACCGCCACCGATCCGATCCTGGCTTACGGCCGGGATATGATCGAAACGATGGAGGCAGGAATCACCGGGGATGAAGCCTATTTCCTGGCGACCCACTCTCCCGAATCCTTTTTCTCAATCAGTACTGATAAGGAAAAATCCTTAATTAACTGCTCATTTCCCTATTCGGTCACCATAATCGATGACGCTTTTCATTGGTACCGCATCCGGCAGAATTTGAAAATCTGTGTCTTAGACGCCGAAGAGCCGTTGGAAGACGGACATCTCTTTCCATGGGGCCGCTTGCGGCATCCCTTGATGGATATAAAATTGGCCGATATCATCTGGCTCAGCCGGGCCGACCGGATACCGTCTGATCAATTAGAGTACTGGATCAACCGCCTCCAGAAAATCAATCCCCGCGCCAGATTGATTCGATCCGGCTATCGCCCTGACTATCTGATCTCGCCTGCCGGAGAGATGAAGCCATTGGATGAAATTAGCCATAAGAAGATCCTGGCCGTCAGCGGCATCGCCAAGCCCGATGGGTTTCACCATACCCTGAACCAACTGTGCCGTCATACCCTTACTCCCCTTAGCTATCCTGATCATCATCCCTACAAGCCGGCCGATATTCAGCTTATTGAAGATACAGCCGGGCTCCGGCAAATCGACACCATCATTACGACCGAAAAGGATATGGTCAAGCTGAAAAACTTTCGTTTCAGCCTTCCCATTCTGGCCCTCCACATGAGAGTCGATCTTTTATAGTACCGGCTTCTCGTCAGGAGTGATCCGGAAAATACTGATTATGATGTCCGATCTCCTGCCCCGGCCTGGATAACCCCTCCTACATACTGACATGCCCCTGACTCCCTTCAACCTGAAACTGGATCCGGCCTTCGATATCCGAACCGGGGAAAATGGTCTCGCCCTCTATAAAAAAGTACCGGGGCAATATAAAATTCCAACCCTGGAACGGTATGAATCATCTAAATATAAAGCGAATGGAAGAGAAAACGTTTTCAAGCGCTTCGATTTCGAATGCCGACGGCCGGATTTGAAACCAGGGAGAATGCAGCATTAATAATGACAAGGCCCATTAATGAAGAGGATTCCATCATCAGGCAGGCTCAGCATGGTGATCTGGAAGCCTATGAACGTCTGTACCGGCAGCATGTAGCCACGATTTACGGATTGGCTCTCCGATTATGCGGAAGGCCCCGGCCGGCGGAAGAGCTGACCCAGGATGCTTTTGTCCAGGCCTGGAAGAGTATCCGGGGATTTAAATTCAAGAGCAGTTTCAGAACCTGGATGCACCGGATCACCGTCAATTGTTATCTGCAGGACCGACGACGTGAATCATCCCGACAGAGCCAGTGGGTACCGGATCCTTCAGACACCCGGATCTTGATGTCAGGGGATTCGGGACAAGTCATCAACCTGCAGATCGATCTGGAACGCGCTATCGACCGGCTTCCGCCCGGAGCACGGATGATTCTGATTTTGCACGATATCGAAGGTTACCGCCATGAGGAGATTGCCGAGATGCTCAATTTGTCGGTCGGCACCAGTAAAACTCAACTGCAGCGGGCCCGAACCATCATCAAGGAGATATGGCAGGCATGAATTGTCACGATTGTAAAAACCTGATTCATCAAATGGAAGAACAATCTCCCGATCCGGATCTCAACTCCAAACTGCTCCGGCATATCGAGGAATGCCCAAGCTGCCGCGAGGAGTACCAAAAAATGCAACACTTGATATCCCATTTGAATCATCTGAAACGCGATCATCAACCGGAGTTGGATCTATGGCCCGATATCCGGAAGCGAATCCGGATATCGGAGCGGTACCGGAACCTGTGGAGATACGGATTGAGCGGCGTGGCGGCCGGTCTGGTTTTACTGATCGGATTGTCCGTCTTCCGGATCGCTCGGCAGCCTTCACCCAAACCATTATGGATATCCGATCCCGGTCTGAGGCAAGCCCTGCAGGAGTGCGAAACCGCCCGCACCCTGCTGAGTTCGGCCGATGCCGGATGCCCCGTCGATACGAATCTGACCGAGATCATCAATCATAATCTGATGATCATCCGGATCGAACAACAAACTATCCGTGACGCGCTGGAACGGCACTGTGACGATCCCTATCTGATCAGCCAACTCTTCCATGCCTACACTCAAGAACTGAATCTGCTGGAGGAATACCGGCAGATCCGATTGAACTGTACAAGGAGGAACTCATGAAAAAGTGGTTTTTATTGCCGGTATGTCTATGGATGTGCGCTCTGATCGGAGTCAAAGCCGCCGAACCCTCAGGATACGCCCTGGGAGCCGATCGGACCGAGGATAAAATCATCCCAGCCGGGCAAGCACACACAATAGAAGTGGACAACATATCAGGATCGATTGAGATCATAGGATGGAAGAACAACCAGGTCAAAATCAATGCCCAATTAGGTGACGATGTCAAGGAACTGAAAATCGAAGAAAAGAACGACAAAATATTGATCAAGGTGGAATTACCGGAAGATGGCAATATCAAGCACGGTGACGCCATCCTGAAACTCCAGGTCCCGGAACTATGCTATCAGATCCTGGTCAATGGAATCAGCGCCGATATCACAATTTCAGGAACCACAACCAAGCTTTTAAATGCCAGAACCATCAGCGGAGATATCC
>JAGOEH010000078.1 GCA_017997825.1 Candidatus Delongbacteria bacterium
ATCAGGGACAGGTTGTGATTTACAACTGGCAAACAGGACAAAGGATGCAGCTAAATACCCCTTCCGGCCGGGAGGGATACCAGCCGATCTGGTCGCCGGACGGAAGTCATCTGCTGGTTCCGACGGTAGAAGGCAGTCTGGCGCTGATCAATCCTGCTAAACCATCCTCATCAACCCTGATGCCGGGGATTTCCCCCTACTGGACGGGCTCGGATTGTTTCCGTTATCTTGAAATCAAGTATGATCCGGAGATGCGTCCCGTTCAAAGCCGGCTAATGGAATACAGGCTGGGTCAATCCCAAAGCCGGATCATTCAAGAGTATTCCGATCCCATGATCCTGAAAATCCGACCAACCCGCAACCATGAAATGTTGATGATCGATACGGATCACGGCTGTTACCTGGAAAGCCGGGAAAACCCGACCCGTTTGAACCGTGTGATCATCAACCCAGCTTTCGTACGGAGTATTTCAGAATCTTCACTCCGCCCCTCGATCAGGAAGACGGTGCATGACAGCAATGATGTCTTCATTGCTGAATTCGACAGCATCTATTTCAACCAGGTCTACGACATCAATCCGATCAAATCCGGAATCGGTTCCGGCTGCTGTGGGGCCGCCTCCAGTATCATGGGTCTGATCTATTACAAGGTTCTAACACCCTGGCCGACAACCTGCAACAGTCCTTATACCCATGTCAGTCCTTATGGTAATTACATCACGGAAATTTATCGTCTGAATGGAGTGGATTACAATATTTCCTACAACCGCAACGGCACGGTCGGTTATGGCATGTACGGCTGGATTTACCGCAATTACCTGGAGGATACCAAGGGACACATGCGCAATCTGATTCGGAATCATGGACTCAATTCGGATACCGATTGGAGTCCGACCTTTGAAAAACTGATCCACGAGGTCGATAACCGTTGTCCTACGGTAGTATTAAATCTCTTGACCACTTCCGGTCACTATATCCTCTCGGTCGGTTACGTCAAGGATAAAAAGATCGGAATCTATAATGATCCTTATGGCAACCGGAATCTGGAAAGCTATCTGAATTATGAGAGCAGCCGGATGGTCAAATATGACTGGCCGGGACAGAATAACGGCTACGCCAATCTGAATACCGCTGCCTGCCTGATTTACATGCGCCCCGGGATCGATTATTGTGTCTATAATTCCCTTCGTTATACCAAAGATAGCCTGTATATCCCCTTTACCATCAAAAATGCCGGAGTCTTACCGACTCTGGGAGGCGCCAAGGTCACTTTCAGCTTTGGGTTCGACAAGACAACCGATACGCTGATCCGCTATGCCTTGGAAATCCCTCATCTGGGAGAGATGGAAGCCGTCGATACCATCTTCGGCCTTGGATTGGATTCGCTGCAGATGACGCAGCGAATGTTCATCAAAGCCGATCTGGTTACCGACTCCAGCCGGGATAAAATCCTGACCACCAATGATAAGATTCTTAAAAAATTCAATCTGAAGCAGGATCAGATTGTGCCGGTCAGCATCTTTCCGGCTCCGGACACTACGATCCTGATGACCACGTTCCAGATCAAGCTGAAATTCGTAACATCCGACAGCCTGTTGCCGGATAGTACCCAATTCATTTTTGACGGACAGGATTTGAGCGACTCCTGCTATCTGACCAGTTCTTATATCCGGTGTACGGTCCGCAACCTGGAATTCGGGCCTCATCAGGTCAGTGTTCGCTTGCTGAAGCAATCCGGTTATATTGAAAAACTGAACTGGAGCTTTACGGTATCGGCGACCGGAGTCGAAGAGGATGATCAGCTTGAATCGTTACGTACCTGGCGGTTGGAGGCTCCCATCTATCCAAATCCGGCCAACCATGAGATATTCATTCCGATCCGTTCCAACGGTGTTCGAAGCATGGTTATCAGCCTTTACACCATCCAGGGGCAAAAGATTATGGAACAATCGATGGAGACGGCTAACGGTATCCAGCATTTGAAACTGAATACGGACGATTTGGCATCCGGGATTTATTTGGTGAGGATCAAAGATCCGGATCGAACGTTGATCCGAAAGGTCACGATCATTAAATAATTTGGTAGGTGCACCACTTCGGGGCGTACAGAAATCAAAAGGAGCAGTTCTGATAAGGGCTGCTCCCTTTTTTAAAGCCTCAGTATGATGATCATAGCCGTTATCAGATTAATCCGTCTGCAATTCAATCCCCTTTTCCTCCAGCACATCCTTCCGGAACAGGTATGGGACTTTGAAGAATTGTGCTTTCTCATCCGAATGATATGCCTCTTATACGGTTTCTGTTCGTCAGGGCAGTGATTTGCTTACAGCTTCCTTCAGATTCGGGGTCACCCCAGACATCCTTGCTGTTCGGTTAACAGTTCCAGGACTTGCACCTCCAAGCAAGTGCGCCCTGCCGGGCGCACAACAAAAAAGCGGGTACGGAAGAAAACCGTACCCGCTTTTTACATGCGTTAGTATCGAGAGATAAGCTTATCGAACGATAATCGCGCGGCGAATCTGGGTATCGCCTTTTCTATAAAGAATCTCACCCGTGTCCGGATCCTTCTGATCCTCATCGACGGTAAAATGAACGATATAGATACCGCTGACAATGATCTGGTTGGAAGAGGTGGCGGATTCCCAAGCCTGATCACCGCTGCCGTCGATGTGATGAATGGTTTCGATCAGATCACCATTGACGGTAAAGATGCGGATGGTACATTTACCGGGGATATTCAGGAACATCATTTTATCTTTTTCGCCGGTGTACTGGATATTCCGGGCTTTGATGTTGTAGGGATTGGGAACAATCCGTATATCCTCCAGGCTCTTACCTGCCTTACGCCGCAGATAAGCCCCATCGGTGGTTCGGGTATAGAAGCGGTTGCTGTACAGCGGACCGGTCGGATTGAGTTCATTGCTGGTATTGTTGCTGCCGTCATTAACCGCGACAATATAGTAATAATAAGAGAATCCACGGACCGGAGACAGATCGTCATACTTGGTTACACCCGGCAGAGCGGTATGGATCTTGACATACCCGGAGGTATCCGGTTTACCTGTGGCCCGATAAATCTCATAACCGGCAAAACCCGCTTCCGATTCTGAGACGCTGGGTGACCAACTCAAGCTGATTCGATCGCCGCCCGATTCTACGTTGAACATAGCCGGGGGAGCCGGGGGTTGGGGAATGGCAAATCCGGAATCAAAGTTTCGTTTGGCACGGCTTATGGTCAGCATAATCGAGTCTTTACCCGTCCATACCCAATGATCCTTGTATTCATTCTCATCGGTAGTGGTCTGGCCGTTCGGCAAAATAAACGGACCGTTATCGTTAGGATCATTATAAGCTTTCAGCCATCGGGCCCCAATCTCTTCACAAAGGGTTCGACTCAATCCATGAACCCCTTCCACTTCCACGATTACAATACTATCACCAAAAGCCAGATCCCACGGACCATAACAGCGCCAGATATTCATTCCCGCTTCATTTCCATGAGCTGTAACCGGACTGACTCCCCCTGCTGCATTATTATCTTCATCAAACCGATTGGTTCCACCCAAAGTCGAATTGTTTTCATAAGGAATGCCGGATGTCAGAAGGTATGCTTTAGCCATGTTGACGGTATCGGTCAGATCCGTTACCCCGCCATAATACGAATCACCCAGATGCCATCCCAGCAGATTGGGCTGATGGGGATCATCGGTATGATCGGCCGGGCTTTTATCGACATGCAGAATTCCAATACCGGGGTGATTGGGACCTGCCAATCGTCCTCCCTTGGCACGCCAGGGAGCCCCAATATTATCATATGTCGTGTTTTTAACGGATTGTCCCATCCACTGAAAACCACAGCGAATCCAGTCTACAATCGGATTGGCTTCGGTGATTTTTTCCTGATAATGATCAGCATAATTCTCACCCCGCTGAGTCGACCAGCTATACTTCCCCCATTCCTGCTGGCCATCCATCACATCCGCTCCATCCCAACCGCAGGAATAACGGGACCAGTAAGTAGTCCGAAATTCGGTAATTGGATCCTGAGATTCAATATCATCATCATAATCCCGGTTCCCCGTATTCTTAAAGGTATAAACATTGATAAAATAGTTATCGTGATACTGCTGGGTAAAATAATAGACTTTACGGGTAACCGTCACACCCATCACAGTATTGAAAACACTGGTCACCACCCGATCAGCAATCTGGGTGGGATCGACACTATCAACATCCGCAATGTAGGGAGCTTTGACATTACTTCCATCAACATACACATTGGGAGTTTCAAATTTCGAGGTCTGGTTTAGAACAACCGGGAAAATTGTAATTCCAACGCCGGGCTGATAGAAATCAAACGCAAAGGAAGATTTGGTTTTACCGACTTCATCGGTATAATTACGACACCCCATGACGACTCGATTGATGACGGCATTATCCTGTTTCGAGTATTCAGCCGGATAAACCAGTCCCTCGTAGTAAGAAGCAGCTTCATAGGCTCGTTCACGGCCATAACTTGCAATAAAAGACTGGAGCGGACCGGTTCGAATATAACGACGATCAGTAGCAGTCACCTGCGCATTGATCATCATCGGTTGGATTAATGCCACCAGATTGATGATCATAAGGAATATCAGGCTTTTATTTTTCATTCTGTTCATTATTCTTTACCTTTGTTTGAATTGAGGTTAGAAATTAAAACGGAAACCGAAGGTAAATTGGCGAGGATTCAGAAAAGTAACCGAGGTAATATTCGGCATATTGATATAAGCCTTGTCATCGATCCGTTTCTGGTTACGGGCCGCGATATCGGGATCATTGTTGGGATTGGATTCCAACGGATCATAGGCTACACTGACCGGCCTATAGTCTCCAACCCGGTCATTCCCTTTCTGATCCCCTTCTTCCCAGGAAAAGCGGAGTGAAGCCAGATAATCCTGATAATCATAACTGTCGGCAAAACCGGCATAATTCAAGTATTTCAGGTTAAATACATTGGTAATGTCCAAATAAAATTGGATATCCTTCTTGCTGATCCGGATGACCTTGGACAAACGCATATCCATGGTAAAATTGTCACGCCATTGGACATTATTCACCACATAAGGCAGATTATTGGGATTATAAGTCGTATAGGAGCCCGCCCGCCAATTGGCCAGAATATTCATATTCCACTCACCCAGCGGATAAAAACCGTTCCAATTGGGACCAATCTTCTCCGGAGTATGAAGATCAATACTGGCTCTGGCATAAGGCCGGGCCCGGGGTTTGTCCTGATAGGGCGGATTGTTGATCAACCAATTCCTCTGTTTATTCGGATCTTCGTAATAGTACTGCAGATCAAAATATCCGGAGCTCTTGACATCATAGGTATAATTGACAAATCCGCTGATCCATTTCCCCAGCCGCTTGGTTACGGTCAGTTCCAGCCCTCGGATATCGGCATAGTTATTGTTATCAATCTGGCTGTAATTGATGGATGAATTGATATTAATATAGGTGATCCAGTTGGCTTGATTGCTGACATCCTTATAATAAGCCGCGATATTGACCAGGAACATATTCATGACATTGTGAGCATAACCTAATTCATAAGCCACCGTTTTTTCCATCTTGGAATTGGGATTTCCAATCGAGGTGACCTGTCCGTTGCTTTCACGCTGGATCCTGAAACGGAAATTGGATTCCGGTTCGGCATAAAAATGGCCGTAGTTGAAATAGAGTTTGGAATTGATGCTGATCGGATGAGAGACACCCAGACGGGGACTGAGGGCCCACTGAGCCTCTGAATTCTCGGTTTTGACCGTTGTTTCCAAGCTATTACCATAACCGGAACCCAAATTTTTATCATAGGTATCAAAAATATAGACATCCGAATTGGCATCGGAATAATCCAAACGGAGACCGACATTGGCGATAAAGCCTTCGAATTCCAGTTTGTCCTGAACATAGGCGCCGATTCGATAAGGAGTGACATCGTAAATCTGGCTTCGGCACCACGAGGAAGCGGCCCAGGTCTCAGTGAAGGAATGAATATCATAGTTATTCAGCGTCAGATTCAAACCAGTCTTGATCTGATTGCGCTGTCCCACCTGACTGGTCAGATCGACGCTGGCTTTGAAGGTGGTAATATCGCTGTGATCCCGGCCCAGATTCATCCAACCGCCGGTTCGCATCCCTTCAATGGCTGAAGTACTATAACCCCAATAGCCATAAGGAGCTTCATCAACATAATACCCGGGGATAATTTCATTAACCTTGGAGGTATCGCGAACTGAGGTCTGGGTTGTTCGATAGCGGTTGATATTGTTCTGCAGACTGACTTCATAAAAAGTCGTTTGGCTCATCATGTGGGTGAACTTTAAGCCCATCATATTGCGGTATATAGCACTGGGACTGTAATATCCAGGCACATACAGCACGCTGAGGCCTTCCGAGCTGCTCAATATGTCGGCTACTTCACTGTTGTCACTCAACACTCGCCCGGTTGGGGTGGTGGTCCACTGGTAGGGGCAAACGCCATAGGTTTCTCCGTACAAACCGGAGAAAACCAACTTCATGTTGGAGTTTAAGTCAGAGGTAATCTTGATCTGGGTATGGTTATTGGAATAAGCATCGCGGGAAAGCGGGTAGATATACATTTCCTTTTCACGGAAATGGGAGATATAAAAACGCATTTTTCCCAGCTTATTGCTGAAGATCGGCAAGGGACCGCCGAAACCGGCATCGATCACATAATCAGGATCTTCGATATCACCCTGACGGCGGTGCTGCCACTCGTACAACCGTTTGGCCCCTTCGGGAGTCAAATCATTATTAGGATCATTATCAATCAAAGTATTGGCGGCAATCTGATTCCAACCGCCGAATGTCACATATTGATTTCTGGTATTAGCATCCCAGGCCCCATTGTTGGTACCGGTCCAGCAAACCTGCGGGTCCATATAGGGGCGGTTAAAGTAGGACATCGGGTCATACAGCGAGATACCAAAGTGTTTATCCTGGGGCGGAGTATACTGCAGGTTGACCGTTCCGCTGTAGCGGGCCACATCGCCCTCTTTGGTCACTACATTGACCAATCCGGAACGGACATTTCCGTATTCAGCGTTAAATCCGCCGGTCTGAATCTGAATTTCCTGAACCGAACTCAAACTGACGGCCGAGTAAGGAATATTGGATCGTTCGTCGTTCAGGGAAAGACCATCGATCATAAAAGCAGTTTCCTTGGCCGCTCCGCCGCGGATTTCCACGCCCTGGGAACCGATCAGGATACCGGCCTGCAACGATACCACATTATTGACATTCTGGACCGGCAGGTTTTTGATGACCTTGGATTCCACGTTCATCTGGCTGTTGGAGATATCCTTAACCACAGCCGCCCGTTGGGCCACAATTACGACTTCTTCTCCCATCACCGCCTGCGGTTTCATGTTGGCATTGAGTTGGGTGGTCAGATCGATCTGAACCTTGACCTTCTTAACGATATACTCGGCATAACCGATCATGGAAAACTTGATGGTATATTCACCGGGCGAAACGTTCAGAATGGTAAAGTAACCATTGGCATCGCTGGCCGCTCCCTGTTTGATGGCCATATCAACTTCGATATCATCCATCCAGATAGCATCCAGGATGACATTGACACTGGGCAGGGGTTCACCGCTTTCGGCATCGACCACCCGGCCGGCGATTTTGCCTGCCGTTCCGGCCGCCCACAGCGCCGAATAACACCCGATCAGCAGTAGTATTATACTCAAAACTTTTCGCATTGAAATTCCTCCTTGATCAGAGTCTCTTAATCATTAAGGTTAATAGGCGAACCTAAGGGTTACGCGCTGGACATTATCCAGAATATCAAAAGGAGTATAGGCATAATCGATAGCCAGACCGAACTTTTTCAGACCAAATCCGTAGCTCATGGCCGTGTCATCCATATTATACATATAGCCGGTCCGTACAAAGAACATTTTGGAAAATCCATACTCCAGACCGAGGTTGACCTGTTCGGAATGTGAACGGGGATGGAGGGCTTCAATCCCACACAGTAACGAATGAGGCTGCTGATCGGCATTCTTCCAGAAATCCATCAGATTCATGGCCATTCCGATCCGGAAGGTCATCGGTAACTGAAAGTTGTCATTTTCATACTTGACATCGGTCGAGAAATTGCGAACCGACATACTGAAAACCATACTCTTGAATCCAGTCTTAAATTCGGTGCCGAAATCCGCAGCTATCGTATTACAGGCATTCCGCTTGGTATGATATTCGGAATTATCATCCTGGGTCACACTCTTGCCCAGATTTTCATAGACCATCTTAACCTGTCCGCCGACCGCGAATTTGTCGGACAAAGCCCGTGCATAACCTATTCCGATCGCCAAAGCCGAAGGCTTCAGGATTTCGGTATCGATATATCCGTCACTGTTGTTCCAGGCCAAGGTACCCAGAACATCACCGTAATCGATCGATAATACCGAAATGCCAAACACACCATATTTACCTGAAAAAGGGCTGAAACAGGCGGCAATAGCATTCAGTTTCATATCGGCAATCCAGTTGACCTGGGTAAAGGAGAGATCGGTCATGGCACCAAGATTGGCCATGGTTGAGGGATTGTAAAACAAAGCTCCGGAATTCATGGTAAGAGCCGTGGCGGCATCACCCATCCCGGCAGCCCGGGCATCAGTCCCGACACTCAGGAACATCATTCCAGTCTGGGCCAGCTTTTCCTTGGCCAAAAGCTCCTGACTCATGCCGATCAGGCTGACGATCAGAAGCATAAGGATATAAACTTTTGTTCGTTTCATTGGATATAGGCCTCCATCAATAGTTTTATTTCAGGATTACTGATTCTGTTTAATTACCAGTAACATATTCGATTTCAGAGTTTTATCATCTCTGACAATTTCCAGCATGTATCGGCCGGCATCCAACGAATACTCCAGCCGGGTTTTTATGCTTCTGCAGCCTACAAAGGTTTCCATGTCAATATTGTTCCGACTGAGCTTGACAATCTGTCCGTCGCTCTTGTATATATTGATGTTAATATAATCATTGAAGATCAACAGATAATTCGAAGAGCCGGTACAGATCAGGTTTAGATAAGAAGATTTATAAAGAGATGGAGTAGTCAAATAGATGGATGGTTTATCCAAGGTAATTTTGGATGATTGAAACTTCTCCATGTTCAAAGAATCCATCATGGCTTGAAAATTCGAGGATACTGCTGATGTATCATACACATCGACCGGAAAGCCATTGACCGTATCCTGGCGAACCCAACAATACAATTGGCTTGGAATGGAACTGACTGTATCAACGCTGATTATCACCGTATCTATTTTTGTAAACGCAGTAGAATCCGCATTCCAGGTCGTATCATACCGTACGGCATTCCTGAATTCCTGACAACAGGCTTCGTCCAAAGCGGATATGGAGTATTCCTTATCATCATACTTGGAACAAAGCGCCATGGCAATGATGAGCACCATCACCGTCAATCCCAAAACACCTCGTGCTATTTTCATGAAAAGCTCCTGTTAAAGTTCGGATTAAACACCAATTAATCCATACCAATAATTTCTAAATAGTTCAGTACCACTACTTCAATTCGTTACTAAAAAAATGGAATCAAATCTTACTAACGTGTGAATCAATAATAAAAATAAAAATCAGAATTGTCAATCGATTTTTTAGGTTTCTAAGACTTTTTTTCATTCGGTACCATTTTACTCTTGATTTTTTATTCAGCATGTGGTATAAATGAAGTGGAATCAAATCTTACGGAACAATTTTTTAAAATCCAATCAAGGAGCTTGGCTATGAAAAGAAGCTTGATCTTGTCTTTGGCAATATTAAGTGGTCTGATTTCATATTGTAGTAAAACTGAAACCGACAGTCTCTACCAGGATAATAAACAGTACAATGCCGATCCGGTTGTTTCCTCCGTCGAGCCGGCAGACAGCGCATTAGCCGGCGTGGTCACCATTACTCTGAGCGGCCAGAATTTTTCGACTGATAAGGATCTGAATGCAGTATTCTTCGGAAAAACCAAGTGTACCATTCTAAGCGCATCTGCCAATCAATTGATCATCCAAAGCCCAACCGTCACCGGAACTCTCGACCTGAAAGCCACCGTGTTGGGAGCGTTGAATTTCAGCAATCCCATTTCCTATAAACTACTGGTTACGGTCCAGAAAATCGGATTATTTCTCTCTCAGTCCGAATTCTACAGCATTGCCTGCGACAAGGATGAAAATCTTTATATCGTTAATGCGTATACCAAGAATATCCAGAAGGTGACCCCAGACGGTCAAACCATCGATCTTGCGAATAACGGCCTGGGAAGCACCACCTGCATGCTGGTCGGCCCCAATGATTCACTGTATATCACCCGCGGAACCAAGCTGGTGTACCGTATCCCGTTGACCGGCGCCAAAGAAGCCAAATGGATCACCGCTCCGATTACCGTCAATGCCTTTGACTTCGGGGAACAGCAGCAGATCTATATCGGCGGTAAAGCCGATGCTATCCATATCGTTGACAGAGCCGGTAAAGCCACGGCCGCTGCCGACTATCCCAATGTCATCGTCAGCAACATCCGGGTTTTGAACGGCTATGTCTATGTCGCCGGGCAGGATCAAACCAGCAAACTACGATATATCTGGCGGAACAGAATCGAAAGCCCGACCCAGTTGGCCGCCCGCGAAGTCTTTATGGAATGGGCTGCCATCCAGCCTGATGCCAATTACTACATCACCAGCATGACCGGTGATCTGGAAGGCAATATTTACCTTGGCAGCAACGATCCCAAAGCGGCCTATGTGGTTCATTCCGACAAAACCTTCGAACAGTTCTACACCGGCATGATGGAGCCGACCATCTACGACATGGCCTGGGGCAACAACGAATTCATGTATGTCTGCAAACGCGGCACTGACGCCACCCAAAATGCAATTCAAAAGGTCAATATGATGAAAAAAGGCGCCCCTTACTACGGCCGCAACTGAATCGGAACTTATTTTTGAAACTGTCGATTCTCGCTCATTGGATTGGATTTTTTCTTTTCTTACCGGGGATTGTGGTCCCTCAAACGGATCACAATCCCCTTTTTAACCGGCTTCAGCTTCAGGCCGATTATGCCCGGTTCCCTTCCGATCAGGGATTTGCGTTTCTGGAAGTCTATTATACGGTTTATCGATCCCAACTCAAATTCATCCCCAGCGGTCAACGTTATCAGGCCGATTATCACATCGTGGCCCGGATCTTCTCCGGGGATTCCCTGATGGCCGAAGATCGGATCAAGTCATCGACTCTGGCGGATAATCCCGATCAGGTCACCGCAAGTCAGCAACTGGTCGATCAATCCGCTTTTATGATCCGGAGCGGCCGATATCGTCTGGAGATCAAACTGACCGATCCGGCGACCGGGTATTACGGCAAGCAGGATTTTGAAATCGAGATCCCCGATCTGTCACCCTCCGATCGCATCCGGCTATCCGATCTCGAGACCGCCCGTTCCATCAAATCCAATCCCGATCAGCCCGATAAATTCACCAAAAATACCTGTCAGGTTATCCCCAATCCATCCGGGATCTATACCTCCGAATCACCGATCCTCTATTTTTATGCCGAAATCCACAATCTGGTGCCTTCCGACACGATACCCAATTACCGGGTCATCTATTCCCTGCTGGACAGCAGTTATAACCCGATCAAAGTTCTGCTCGACCGTGAAAAAAGCGTTCCGGCCACCAGCAGTGTGGAGATCAATGGATTCAACCTGGCGACCTACCATTCCGGAGTCTATTACCTGAAGATGACGGTTCTGGATCTGATCCGGAATCAGCAGGATTCGGTCATGAAAAAAATTATGCTGTTACGGAATCAGGATAAGCTGAACCTGGTCCGAGCCGGCAGTCAGGATATGGGTTCGGAAGAGGCCAATCTGAATGCCTCCGAATACCTGGTGTATGATGAAATGAGCGAATCCGCCCTTAAGACGGAATTCGAGATTGCCTCGCTAATTGCGGAAGACAAAGAAAAAAAGACCTTCAAATCACTCAACATCATCGGCAAACGATCATTCCTCAAAGAGTTCTGGCTGAAACGGGATAATCGCCCCGAAACAGCTCTCAATGAATTCCGGCAAGATTTTTTTGAACGGGTTAATCATGTCAATCGGACATACGGCGCATCCGGCCAGGAAGGGTGGAAAACCGACCGAGGCCGGGTCTATATCGTTTACGGCAAACCGGACGAGTTGGATCGGTTGGCGGTTTTCAGCGGTAAAAAGGCCTATGAACAATGGAACTATTTTGAGCTGGAAGGCGGCGCCAGTTTTGTTTTTGTGGATATCTGGAACGACGGCAAGTATATCCTGGTCCATTCCACCGCCCGCAACGAGCTCCATGACCAAGAGTGGGAACGCTGGTTGGAACGCGGCAACGATTAAGACCGACTGCGCTCAACGACGTTTTTTTTAATCACCCTATCCCCCATCCCCCATTTATACCATCCTTTTACGGCATCTGATAGTAATCATCGATCATCATCAGTGGTTTTCCATTATAGCGCATTCGGATTTTCCAGTACTGGAACTGCGGAGATTTATCCAATCGGGTTTCCAAGGTTTCGATACCCATCAGTTCCCGTAATCCGAATCCCGGTTTATGATACTCAACGATCTCCACTCGTGACAGATCCCCGAGTCCGGCCTCGGAGGCCGCAATTTCCACCGCTTCCATCAGGTTACCCTGATGATCGGCCAGTCCGATCTGGCAGGCGGAATACCCGGTCCAGACCCGTCCCTCGGCAATCTTCCGGACATTCTCCTCCTGCATTTTTCTGCCTTGAGCCACGTTACGGGTAAAATGCCGATAGCTGTTCATCAAGACCTCTGCCACCTTTTTCTTCTCCGATTCATTCAGATTGCGGTCGGGCAGAGTGCCTAAAAAGGGCAGCGACATTCCCTGCATCAATTCGGCATGGGAACCGATTCGGACAGCGTCGGTACTTAGGCCCATCTTCTCTTTCAATCCCTGATTATAGAACCACCCGCCGATCACCCCGATCGATCCGGTCAGGGTAAAGGGAGTGGTCACAATCCGAGAGGCATACATCGATAGCCAGTATCCGCCGGAAGCCGCCAGCCATCCCTGGGAGACGATGACCGGCTTGGTTGGGGCGATCAGCCGGACCTGCTCGGCCACCAGATCGGAGGCCAACGGATCACCGCCGGGCGAATCAACCCGCAACACGATGGCCCGGACGGCATCATCGCGTCCCAACGATTTCATAATCTGTTCCAGCCGCCGGGCCTGGATGCCGGAATCCATATCACACACGCCCAGCGCATACACCACCGCAATTTTCCAAGGTTCACCCCATTGGTCCTGAACCGGTCGGATCGCTCGATAAACCGGAGCATTGACAACCTGATAGCGAGGATGATCAGCCAAATAGCGATCTCCGCGCGCCACCCGATCGATCAGCCCGAGCTCCAGCGCCCGATCGGCCGTCATGAGTCCTTCTCGGTCAAACAGGACCTGCAGGATGCTATCCTTGAATCCCCGGCTGCCCAAAAGCGCCGTTTGAATGACCCGGTAAAAATCGTCCAGCAGCTTCTGCTTCTGCTCGCGGTCCCCTTCCGACATATCACTCCGGGACAGTGCCTCAAAGGCTGATTTATACTTGAAATACCGCCATTCCTCGACTCCAATCCCCAATTTATCCAACAGTCCCTTGTAATAGGTGCCGGAAAATATCAGTCCCAGGGTCGGCATCATCCCCAGTTCATCCATCATAATGGTATCGGCCACACTGGCCAGATAATAATCCATCAGGTCGGGATTCTCCAGGTAAACCTGAATGCTCTTATGATGGGAGCGATAATGCTCCAGTTCACGCCGAATCTCGTACACCAATGAGGGAGGAGCGGAAAATCCACCGATTTTCAGATAGAGCCCATCGATATCATTCCGGTCCGACAGGTCTCGGATCAGTTGCAGCAGGCTCAGGATCGAGTGGTTCCGTTGCCAGGGATGACGGCTGTAATCCAGGGAACGGTTCAGCTCCAGTTTCATCAGGCGGATCTTGCGATTGGAACGGAATACCGGCAGTTTTTCCCGGGGGAATCGCAAGCGAATCC
>JAGOEH010000321.1 GCA_017997825.1 Candidatus Delongbacteria bacterium
TGGTACCGTCCCAGCCGGCCAATCGGGCCAGCATCCACCAGACAGCCCGGCCTTTGAGCACGCAATTGAGGCGCTCGGAATGGGCGCAATCCCCGCACCCGGCCGCCAACTGGGCCAGCTCGCTCCCGGGATTGGCCGCCAGCCATTCCGTCGCCCAGTTACCGTCTCCCCAGGGATTCCCATCCCCGTTCCGGTCATACTCGCAGCCGTCGGTAGCATACAATTCCATAAAATTGACCTGTCCCCCCGGATCATAGCTTTCAATATCGGCAAAATCAAATAGGATCTTGTTGTGGGCGCTACAATAGCGGCGAATCCTCTCGTTCATCACATGCAGATTCCCTTCCCGACCGCCGCCGTCCAGGTGTCCGGTCATATAGACAAATCGGATTCCCGGATAGGCGGTTTCCAATTGGTTGATAGCCCCCAGATAGAGATCAATCCCGGCCGAATCATTGTCACTGACCCCGCCACACCATGACCAGATCACGACATTTCGGTCATTCGATGGCGATTGGAGCCGGATAATAGTGGCATTACGCCACCCCAAATCCCCACTATGTCCTAAGTCCTCAGCATATTCATTGGCCCAATAATCATTCAGAAATACGCCGGAATTGGCACCCCAGGATGATTGGGTATAATCATAACGGGATCCGGCCTGGCCCCGGATCGCCTCCATCCCGCTGATCAGTTGACTACCATGCGAAGTATGGCTGTATCCGATCCGTAAGCTGTTCTTGGCTTGGATAATCCAAGTCCCCGGAATCAACGAGGGATCGGTACAGTGATGATCGATAATATTCCCGGTCTGCCCCCAAAGGACCGACATACACAATAACACCCATACCATAATTGATCGAATCATAACTAACTCCTAAACTGTTGAGGGACTGGCTCTCTCCATCGGTTAACCGGATCCCGTAAACACAGACTGACAATCGTTTCAGCCGTGAGAATCCGGTATGATACACCATGCGGATGACAATAGTCTACCCATTAAAATATAACCCCATTCATCCAAATCTCCAAGATTTATTTTTGCTTGAATCCCGAATCCAGGAAACCATTTCTATAGTCTCAAACCAATAGCCGATTCGAAGAATTAGTATTTGACTTTTCTGCTTTTTAATGTTAGCTTACCAATATCTGATATATTCAAGCCGGCAATTCCATTGTTATGTTGTACAGTTGGAAATATCCACCACAAATTGAGATTCGGACCGCGTCGCATCTATTCAAAAATTTGATAATGGGATTCAGTTTTTTGTATCTGCCGGATCCTGTCCCAGTCCGCATCAACCTAATCGGAATCCGCTTCGCTCGGCCATTCCCGATTCGTGGAGGATGCTCAGAAGCATTCATCATAACCCGGCATAGATGATGCATTTGATCCATACCAAAAAGGAGTCAATCATGAACCGTCATGGATCGGTCATCACCACCATCATCGTCATTTTGTTATTCAGCCTGGTCGGGGTCTGTTCCAGATCCGTCAAACCGGAAGAGCAGCCTGAACTCCCCCTGCATAAACTAACCGACCAGGAAGAACAACTCAGCCAAGTCGATAACGCCTTCGGACTGAAACTCTTCCGGGAGATCAACCGTCAGGATAACAGTCAAAACATCTTCATCTCCCCTCTCAGCGTCTCATTGGCTCTGAGCATGGCCGTCAACGGGGCTGCAGGCCAGACCCGGGATCAGATGATCCAAACCCTCGAGATGCACGATCTGAGCCTGGAGGATATCAACCAGGCCAACCGGAGTCTGACCGAGTATCTGGTCGGCATGGATCGGGATGTTGCCCTGCAGATCGCCAATTCGATTTGGTACCGCAACGGATATCCGGTCAAGGACAGCTTTTTGAACGTCAACCGGACCTATTATCTGGCCGAGGTCAATTCGCTCGATTTTTCATCCCAGTCCGCGATCGACCGGATCAATCGCTGGGTTTCAGACAAAACCTTCAACCGAATACCGACCATCCTGGATCAGATCGATCCGATGAGCATGATGTTCATCATCAACGCTATCTATTTCAAGGGAACCTGGACCTTTCAATTCGATCCGAAAAAGACCGTACCGGCACCTTTTTATCCCGAAACCGGGGGAGAAATGACCTGCGACATGATGGATCAGGAAGCCCGCCTGGACTACCAGGAAACCGAGCTGATGCAGGCCGTTAACCTGCCGTATGGCGACAGTCTCTTCTATATGGCAATTCTGCTGCCCCGTGTCGGTCATACCGTCAACGAAATCATGGACCAGTTCTCCCAATCTCAATGGGATCAATGGAGGTCCGGATTCTTGTCCGATTCGGTCCACCTGAGTTTGCCCCGGTTTAAAACCGAATATGAGATCAAACTGAACGATGTCCTGCAGAGCCTCGGGATGAGCGATGCCTTTATCCCGGAACAGGCTGACTTTTCAGCAATCACCGATCGATCGATCTATATCAGTCAAGTCCGCCATAAATCGATGGTGGAAGTCAACGAGGAGGGAACGGTAGCGGCGGCCGCCACCATCATCGATTTCCGCGATACCTGCGTGCCCGACATCCGGTTCATAACGGTCAACCGTCCCTTTATCATCGTGATCCACAATCAGCAGACCGGAACCATTCTGTTCATCGGTAAACTATCCAAACCGGAGTACCAATAACGCCATTGATGAAGGGATTTACCCAGCTCAGACGCCTGCCGATCAAATATCGGATCATCATCCCCTTCAGTCTGATCACCCTGCTGTTGGTGCTGGGAATGTCGCGGGGATACTATCATATCACCCGGAATGCCTATCTCCGGCACCTGAACGACCAGATCCGGAGCACCCTGGAGCTGATTGCCGCCGGCTTCGACTACCACTACCTGGAGTACCTGTCGGACGGAGGCGATCAAAACCATCCCGCCTTCCGGTATTACCGTGAAAAATTCAACCGTCAGTCCCAGCAAGTCCGCCGTCGCGAAGGGGAGATGGTATTTAAGGATCGCCATTTCGTCGTCGCGATTGGGAAAACCCAGCTTCAACGTCGGCTGCAAGCGCGAGAGAATG
>JAGOEH010000322.1 GCA_017997825.1 Candidatus Delongbacteria bacterium
CAGGAGATTCAGCCCTTGATCGACGCCCATGGCCAGGCCGACACCAACTAACTCTACAGTTACGCCAATTTTACCTCCAATATCCAGAGCTACGTCACCATCAGCCTGTGAATCACCGTCCCGGGAATTTTGTCATTCACCCAAAACCGCCTGGCCAGTCTCCAAACCCAGCTCAACCAGTATCAGACCGCCATCGGTGAAAGCAACCTGAAACATGAAGGATTCAGCCTGAATCAGAACTACCCTAACCCGTTCAATGCCGTGACCCGGATTCCGTTTTCTCTCCCGGAATCCGGGGCGGTCAGGCTGGCCATCTATGATATTACCGGACGCCAGGTCGCCCAGGTAACCGAAGTGATGCTGCCGGCCGGTAACCATGAACTGAGCTTTGATGCCGGATCACTCACCACCGGAATCTACTTTTACCGATTGGATACCGGTGATCAGTCCCAGGTCAGAAAAATGATTTTGTTGAAGTAATGCCCAATTTCCCCCAAGACTAAGACAATCCAGGCCGGCCGGGATTCTCTCCCCCCTACCCCCCCATTTCCTGCCGGCCCGGTTTGTCGCTTGCGCCATTGACCCGTATTACTATCCCTTAAATCATAAATCTATCGTTGTACAATCACTCCGAATTCGCTTTAACAGTGGAATGCGGTAATGCATATTACGTAAAATTCACTTGAGCAGCAGCATCCGACGGACCTGTCGCCCGGATCGGGTGACAATCTGATAAAAATAGATCCCGCCCGGAATTTCATTCCCATGGCGATCCCTGCCGTTCCACCGCAGATGATGATAGCCCTGGGAATAAGACTTATCCGCCAGCGTTATGATATGCTGTCCCAACAGATCATAGATCATCAGTCTGATCGGCTGGGATTCAGCCAGATAGAAGGGAATTTCGGTAGTTGGATTGAAGGGATTGGGATAGTTGGAGCAGAGCAGAAAATTCTCCTTCAACCCGGTAAAGGGGGATTCATCCAGCCAAGCCAGGAACGATCCCTCCAATTCCCGCCCCTGGATCCGGGCATTTCCCTTGGCATCGGTCAGATAAAGATTGACCCAATCCGGCCGTTCGGGAATCCGGTTATGCAATAAGGAATCCTGCCATTCCTGGTCGGTGAATCGTTTGAAATCTTTAGTAGCAAACTGATAATAGGACATGACCGGTCCGATGAACACCATCGGTTGGTAATTCAGGGAAGGGGCTTCAGCCAGGAAAATCCCCAGGTTGACCGGACCGGTTGCGACATGCAGCACATTCCCAACAATAGCTCCCCCCAGATCGGTCGGCTGGGTATGGACATCGGCCACCACCCAATCGGTACAATTGGTATTGAGATATAACATCGAGGAATAATACAGATCACCGAACCAGCCGCTGAAGGGCGGGGCGCCGCTTTCGCTCGATTTGAACAGCATTCGCTTGAGAAAAGCCGTCTCTCCCTCATCGAATTCCTGTCGATTGATTTCCTTATCGGCCAGACCGGCCAGGGTATCCATGATTTCAGCGAATCGGCCGAAATAGGCCGGGATCCATTGAAAACCGAATCCCTCTCCCTGAACGGCGGCAAAGGTTTGGGCGGCTCCACGAGTAAAATCGGCCATATCCCGGTAGAATTCAGGATAGGGTTCCACATAGCTATGGGGGAAGGAACACAATGATCCCCCGGTATAGGATTGCTTGGCATACAGCAGAAAATCATGGCGCAACTGGGACCAGGAAGCCAGCTGGGTATTCAGCTTTTCCTGCTGCCAGGCTGTCGTTTTGAAAAGATAAGGCAGATTGTCGTAGTGAGTCAACGGCTGATTCAGTTGTCGAATCGATTGAAGCCAGTGATGATAGATGTTGGCCGACCAGAATTCCGGATCATAGGATTCGACCAGATAACGCATTGCAGCCAATGATCCGGCATAGTGGTAGCGCTCCAGATCATCCCGGATCAACTCGCCGGCATTGTTATTCCCGAGGGCGAACATGGCGTCCAGAGGATCGGGCATGGGACGCCAGACTTTTTGTCCCTGATAATGGATGCGGTCATACACTACATTGGAAAAAATATAGGAATCCATGGTAAAGCGCTGCCCCATCAATCGGTAGGAAACCGGCAGATCGATCGAGGCCGGATCATTGATGTCGGACCGGAAAATGCTGGAGAGAATCTTTTGACCGGAAAGAGGGTATCGGGCCAGGGTTTCAAGATAGGGATCATAGACGGCATCGTTCAGCAGATCGGTTGGTTTGGTGATTCCCAATGAGTCAAGAAATATATGGTATTCGGCGACTGTTAAATTATCACTCTGGCCGGCTATCAAACTCAGTAGTTCGTCAATCTGTTGTAGTCGATCGGCTACCCCCGCCTCCCGGATCAGTTCATCCATAAGGGCGGCCGAGAGATTCATGCGGCGGATTTCTTCCTTTTGCCAGGCTAAGGGATTAAGCGAAGGAGGTCGGGTCAGAAAAAAATCGATCCGTCCCAGCCACATCATGGCCTTGAAATAGTTTCGCAATTCGTCGCAATCATAATGCCCCCGCACCGTAAACTGACTGAAATCCAGCTCACGAGACGTTTCGGAGAATAACGGCATTGCTTGATATCCCTCCGACTGGATGGCTTCCCAGAGTGAGCGGGCGGTCGAATCGATCCCGGTAACGGTCAAGCCCAGCTCACCGTTCAGCAGGGATTGAGTGATCGTCAGATAAAGATCCACATCCTGCAGCGGGAGAGCCAATCCGTTCTCCGAGCGATAGCGGTCATACAAGGCCGGAAAGGCCGACCTCAATCCGTTTAAAGACTCCCGGAGCCACGGTTCCAAGGCATGGATTTCGACATTCATCATGATCTGATCAAAATTCAGATGCAGCGCATTCAGGACCATGTCGGTGGAAACAAAGACCGGCAGATCACGGCCATAGATTTCATGCAGCATGGAACCAAAATCATCACGATTACAGCGTTCGGTCACCACAAAATGATGGCGTTTCAGTATTTCCTGTTCGGCTTGGGTCAGCCGGTAATAGTGATCTACGGAATCCAAAAACAGA
>JAGOEH010000323.1 GCA_017997825.1 Candidatus Delongbacteria bacterium
GGATTAGGGTAATTGGGAGCCAGGATGCAACCGGTTTTGGGATTGGTCTGGGGTTGACAGATCCCGACGGCGGCGGCCTGGCGGACCTTGACAAATTGGGTATCAGCCGGATACATATTCTGGCCGAGACTGTCGATCAGAAAGTAATAATTGAGGGAGGATACCGCACCGGTGCTGTTCTGAACCGGGAAGGCGCACACCAGAGAATCGGCCTGGCGGTTAACCAGATAGGCTACCATGCCGAGGGTGCCGGAACTGCGGCCGAGGCAGATATCATCCCGGATGGCGGCGATTTCAGTCAGCTCGAGCGGAGCATTTTTCGACCAGGCCAGGGCTCCCTGGGCGGCGGTTTCCCCGTCAAATTCAGTCGAGGTCCAGCCTGTTCCATTGGCTTTATAAATTTTACCGACCATCGGCCCCTCTTCGTCCCAGGGCTCAATCTCGAGGACCACATCGGCATTGAAGGGCAAGCGGGTGATCCCGCCGTCGGTAACCGGCGGTACGGCCAGTCCAGCCCCTTCGGCCGGATTGGTATCGAAAGCCAGATAGAGGTAATTGGGATTTCCCGTTCCCAGCAGGGTCGGACCGGTGATACCGGTAAATAGCTTGGAATTGGACCAGGTCAGATAGCATTGATGGCGTTGGGTAGCGGCAACCCGGTCGGAGGGAAAGAAATCCATCGATCCGTCGATGATGACCGAGCCGGGATAGAGGGTATCGATCCTGGGGGTGGAGGCTCGGAAGACCTGATTGGCGCTGAGGGAGGCCAGACAGTTGTTGCCGGCCAGCACAATCACGCTGTGGCGGCGGTAATCATAGGCCAATGAGGTGGTGGAATTCCCGTTGGGATTGAGTCCGGTGCCGCCCAGCAGCATCATGGAATCGGAAGCGGTCCCGCCATACCCGAATGTAATCACACCCAGATCATCCTCCTGATACTTGACGGCTCTCAACAGGGGTTTGGAACCGCTGGGAGCCGACATGGCGAATACCATCTTGGTTATCCCCATATCAACGTATTTGACGGATGACGCACCGCGGGCGATCAGGGTATCGGGGCATTCCGCCTTGAGCAGCCCGTCCATGGTCATCAGCATCGCCGGCGGATGACTGCTGTCATCGCCTTTACACCAGAATTCTCCTCCGGCAATAACCGGAGAGATGGAATGACGGGCTCCCCCTGCATAAGGAACCGTTACGTACGTTACGAACTCCAGGCTTTCGGCGCCGGTATCCTTCAATACCGCCACCTTGTCATTGCCCATGCCGGAGGTATACAGATAGATTTCATGGCCCGATCCGGCCACCGCGAAGGAATCTCCAAACCGCAAATCACCCAAGGCATCGCTATATACCAGAACCGGCGCCGCGGTTTCATTATCCCAGCGGTATACCTTGAAGGTTGATCCGGGAGAATACTGGGGTGCCGACAGATTGGCCAGATAGATGGTACCGTCATCCGACACCCCGATCTGGTTAATGACATAGGTTCCCCCGGTCACAATCGTTTCATCCAGATTCAGCATTCCCAGGGAATCACCGGTAGCCGGATCCAGGATCAGCACCCGGTTTCCACCGTTGCGTGACGGCATCAGCAGATGATCGGTGACCGGATTGTAAACGACGCTGCGCAGATGGTCACTGGTATTGAAATAATTGTACTGGATCCAGTTGCGCTGGTATTGGGCAAAACTGGTCGAGCATCCCAGTATTACAAATAAACCGATCAAGATTTTTTTCATTGGTGATCCCCCTTTGGATTATATTCCACTCAGCCGTTCAGATTATGGCGATCTGAGTTCATGATTAAAACCATCAATCCTAACGGAAGTAATAACGCAGTGAGAAGCCGGCATTCAGGGTTTGAAATCCCGAGACTCCCTCCAATTCGATATGGGGCTGCATTGTCGGCCAAAGATCTCCCACGATGAAGCGGTACCGGGTATGAAATTCGACTCCCAGACGGCGGGTGACGGCCCATTCCAGACCCAATCCGGTATAGGCTCCCCAATTGGTTTCACTCAGTTTGCGTTCGGCGATATCCGGCAAATCCAGGCTTGAATCGGCTGCTACGGCCCCCCGGATTCCCGTCCATTTGTAAATACCGCCTCCCAGCAGATAATAGGTCTTCACACTCTGCCATTCACGGATCCGGTAGCGTCCCTGAATCCCGAACAACCAATGAGTCAGTTCCAATTCCAGCTTACCGTCGGCATAGCCCGTCAGATTTTCTCGATCATAGCGGCTGTATTCAAACACAGCTTCCACCATCCAGCGTTCCGTATAATGCCGGCCGGCGGTAAACCCGAAATTGGGTGTTGCTTGGAACCAGTTTTTCAGACTGCCGACGGGGAATGAGTATAGTCCGTAAGCCGATCCGCTCCAACTTACCATGGATTCGGCACTGAGCAGATTCCATCCCCAGGCCAGGATCATGATGATCATTAAATTTCGTTTCATGCATATCCTCGGATAGATTTAATAGCGAAAAACCAGGGCGGCCTGGAGATGATACTTGGAGCCGAACGGGAAAAACCGGTGGCTGTCCGGGGTGATCCCCAAAGCCTGATCGATCCGGTTAACGGTTCCATCCAGATAGTGATAATAACGCCCGCTCAGGTCAATATCGACGGTAGGAGTCAACTGCCATTGCCAGCCCAACATAGGGGCAACAAAAAGCTTGGTTCCCTTTTTGGTTGGGGCGTAATGCAGCAAATCCAGTTTGTATTCATAATCCAGTCCGGTGATGGCCGAATCCAGATCAAATCGTTTGATCCAGTGTTCATGCATTTCCAGACGCCGGAAATATTTGGAGATCCCGATATTGCATCCGGCATAAACCGTCAGACGATCCGAGATCCCGTGCTTGTAGTCGCAGCCGACGGAAATCATCAGCTCTTTCATGGACTGGCGGGGATCGAAATCGGCCGTGTATCGTCCGTCACTGCTTTCGGCATGCCGGACATGATTGATGTAATACTTCATACTGTCCCGGTTGCGGATGGTATCCCCG
>JAGOEH010000324.1 GCA_017997825.1 Candidatus Delongbacteria bacterium
CCTTTTCATCGCCTGGGTAACTCTCCTGTCTTCCATGACCCTCTATTATGCCCTTTCATTTGTTCTGATACTGAGGATCATCAATCATATTACCGGCTATCATACTCTGAATGCCCTGGCCCTAATCATTCTTTATTTCGGTACCATTCTGTTTCCACTTTCCACTATCGGGTTTATAGAAAATTTCGGACTGATTGGATTCTCCGGAATCCTATATTTCATGCTGGTCCGGACCGATCGTCCCCATTATCTTATTGTATCCGGTCTGTTCATGCTACTATCCCTCCAGATCTATTATCAATCCATTCTGCTGATCATTCCTATGACCTTCTATCTGATCTATGATAAACGTCCTTATTGGTTGATATGGCTGGGTTTCTCCCTGCTTGGAGTAGCGTTGATTCTCCTGTTCAATTGGATCGTCTTTGACGGGCCTCTGGATTTTCCGGAAAACCACTGGATTGGATGGAATGATCCTAATTTCAGGGTGACCGACCTGGGAAAGGATAACAGCCTCAGTCGAATCTTCAATCCCTTGTTCATCATGAGCCTTTTGTTCAATCCACGCTATGGCCTCTTTATCTTTATGCCGATAGTGGCGATGTTCATCCCGGCTGTAATCCGATTCCACCGGACCAACAAGCCGGTGGCCCTGCTCTGTGAACTCTCCTTGGCCGCTTATTTTTTCTTTATTCTCTACCTGGGGAAAATGGCAGTCAGGGGAATCGGCAGCAATTTCGGATTTCGATACATTGTTCCATTTATGCCTTTTGTTATAATCATCCTCACTGGCGATCTATTAAAAAACAGAGTAAGACCATGGCAGATTATCGTGATGGTGGGTTCATTGATTATCAATACTGCCGGTGCTTTTACCGATCCTCACATTAGTCCGGACATCCCCAACCCGCTGATTGATCACACCTTGACATTAATCGTTTCGCAGGGATTCGAAACTTTCATCTCCCACTTTCTGCGCCAATGCCTGGGATTCAATTCGCTCTTGGTAAACTATGTTCAGGTTATACCCCTGGTGCTCGTCATCTGGATTTTATGGAGAAACGAACTGTTCCAATGGTGGCGGAGCCTCAAACCAAGTTCTTCGCCTAAAACGACAGAATAATCGATATCAATTGCTCGGCATGATAGTCTTGATTAAACGGCCAGCCCTGCCGGCAACCTGATTCGTGATCGCCATCGGCAGAATCATTCCGGTATGCCATTGAGGCACCCAATCGTCATGATCATGTCTTTATATCATATAAAGCTCATATTCAGGGATTTTCACTTGACACTATTCAGGAATTCATTATATTATTGCCGGATAAAAAAAGAGCGATCCGGCTCATCCATATGAAGATTATCAAGGAAGGACGATGAAGCGAGTACTTTTGATCCACACCGGCGGAACGATCGGCATGGTAAGGGACAATACCAGCGGGACGCTCAAACCGGATTTTTTTTATGAGAGTATGATGCGGTTTATTCCGGAATTATCGGGAGTTGCCGAGCTTCAAGTCGAGATCCCATTCATTCTGGACAGTGCAGAGATGAATCCGTCCCATTGGAGTCAATTAGCCGGTATCATCCGCAGCCGGATCGATCAGATCGACGGAGTGGTCATCACCCATGGCACCGATACGCTGGCCTATACCGCTTCGGCCTTGTCCTACATGCTGATGAACATCACCATTCCGGTGATCCTGACCGGGGCTCAGAAACCGTTGGGAGAATTACGAACCGATGCTCGTAATAATCTAATCAACGCCATTGAGCTGGCAACTCGTCCCATCCAGGAGGTGGCGATTTTTTTCAATGACCGCCTGATGCGGGGCAACCGGACCATCAAGAGTCACATCAATCATTTTGACGCCTTCAGTTCACCCAATTATCCCCTGTTGGCGGAGGTCGGCATCGACATCAGTCTTTATCCGGTCAACCTGTTGAAACCCCAAGGAATGTTTCACGTTTTCGATCAACTGGATGCCTCGATCGCCGTATTAAAACTCTATCCGGGGATCAATTCGGATTATTTCCAGCCGCTGCCCGGTACCCGCGGTATCATTATCATCGCTTATGGAGCCGGAACCCTGCCGCTGACTACCGACACGCTTCAGACCAAGATCAGGGCCTGGCTGGACCAGGGCATCCTTGTCTGTCTGATGAGCGAAACCCGGGCCGGCGGGACCGAACCGGAGCTGTATGAATCCGGCCGAAAACTTCTGGAAATGGGGGTTCTATCTACCGGCGACATGACCTTTGAAGCCGGAATCACCAAACTGATGTTCCTGTTCGGTCAGTATCATGACCATTCCATCATTCGACGCAATTTCATGCTTTCATTGGCCGGTGAACGGTCATATTGATCAGATCCAACACCCTTGGGGAGGTATCGATGTCCATTAAATCATCCGTGACGCTTTTTCTGCTGAGTATAAGCCTGATTCTTTCAAACTGTGGAAATCAACAGCACAAAGCTCAACCCTATTTCGACAGTGGAATCAGCAAATTTGCAGCCCAGGATTTACAGGGCGCCATAGCGGATCTCGACCAGGCGATCCAGCTCTATCCGGACTTCGCTATAGCCTATAATGCCCGGGGATTGGTTCGCCTCAAGCTTCAGGATATGCCCGGAGCCTTGGCCGATTTTGATCAGGCGTTGAAACTGGAACCGGCCAATCCGGAATTCTATCTGAATCGCGGCCATATCTATGCCGAAACCCAAAAACATGACGAAGCGATCCGGGACTTTACCCAGGCCACCAAACTCGATCCCCAGTTCGCCGAGGCGTTTGCCAATTTGGGAACCGTCTACCTCAACACCGGTAATCTCGCCGAAGCCCTTAAAAAATATGATCACGCCATCCAGCTCAATCCGAAAAATATCATCTTCCATAACGACCGGGGACTGATCCGGATACAGCAAAAGGATTATCAGGCCGCATTAGCTGATTTTGATACCTCGATCACCCTAAATCCTAATTTTCCCGAAAGCTAT
>JAGOEH010000325.1 GCA_017997825.1 Candidatus Delongbacteria bacterium
CGCCTATATCAACAACAAGAACATTCCGGCGGCGATCATGGAGTTTAAGACCCTGAGCCTTTTACCGGAAACCGGTCCCCAGGATCACATTTACAAAACAAGGGCCCTGCCCTATGTCATCAACCTGGTGTATTGAACCGAAACCATGACGGAGCATACGATGAGCAAACCCATCGCCCTGGTCATCGCATCGGAAGATTTCAGGGATGAAGAATACTTTGACCCCAAGACCCAATTGGAAAATGCCGGATATGAGATTCATACCGTATCCGGTCAAACGGGACCCTGCAAGGGGATGTTGGGAGGAACGGCCTATGCCGATCACCGGATCGACAGCATCAAGGCCGAAAACTATCAGGCCATGGTATTTATCGGCGGTGGGGGAGCCCGTGAGTATTACCATCATCCGGAAGCCCACCGGTTAGTCCATGAGTCGATCCGTTCCGGGATAATACTGGCGGCGGTCTGCATCGCTCCCATCATTCTGGCTAATGCCGGAGTATTAAATCAAGTTCACGCCACCTGTTTTAAAAGTGAGCAGGGAGAACTCGCCCGGCTGGGGGCTATCTGTACCGGCCGGGGGGTCGAACGCGACCAGCGGATTCTGACAGCAGCCGGTCCCGCTTTCATCTCGGAATTCTCCTCCACCCTGATCCAGATGTTGAAACTATAATCCAACCCACTTTGCAAGGAACGGCCATGCACTACCTGATCACCGGCGGAGCCGGATTCATCGGCTCCAATTTTATCCGCCACCTCTTCCACCATCAAACGGATGCTGTAATCACCAATCTGGATAAACTAACCTATTGCGGAAATCCGGCCAACCTGGCAGAATTCTCCACCCATCCCCGCTACCATTTCATCCAAGCGGATATCTGCGATTATGATCAGGTTGATCAAGCCATGCAGGATGTCGATATCGTCATCAATTTTGCCGCCGATACACATGTCGACCGCTCGGTCAACTTCGACGGCGCCCCATTCATTCAAACCGATGTTTATGGGATTTACGTTCTCCTGACCGCGATGCGGAATCATCCCCGAATTACTCGTTTTCACCAAATCAGCACCGATGAGGTTTACGGGGATATTCCCGTGGGGCGATATGCGACGGAACGCGACGGGCTTTGCGGCAGCAGTCCTTATGCTGCCTCCAAAGCCGGAGGAGACCTTCAGGCTCTGGCATTTGCCAGAACTTACCAGCTCCCCGTCACGATTTCCCGTGCAACCAATAACTACGGAGCTTATCAATATCCCGAAAAACTGATCCCCCTATTTATCACCAACGCCCTGGAATCCAAACCACTCCCCCTGTATGATGGAGGGACTCAAATCCGGGATTGGCTTCATGTTGATGACCACTGCCGCGCCATCAAACTAATTCTTGATAAGGGTATCCCTGGGGAAATTTACAATATCGGGGCCAACCAATCCCCCGAAATCACCAATCTGGAATTAACCCGGCGAATCATCGAATTTACCGGTCTCTCCCCCGATCAGATCCATCCTGTCCAGGGCCTCCGCCCGGGCCATGACCAACGCTATGCCGTCGATACGAGCAAAATCCGTTCCTTAGGGTGGAGCCCCCGGATATCCTTCCAGGATGGTCTATATCAGACCATCCAATGGTACCGTGAACACCCGGAATGGTGGAAACCCCTGAAAAGCGGTGAATTCCTTCATTATTACCAAAAACACTACAGAATGGAACTCTAAGATGTGGAAAAAAATTGCACAGGATCACCAAACACTCATCGTCGATCTAAGACGACAGCTCCACCGGATTCCGGAAATCGGCAACCAAGAGTTTAAGACAACCGCTTTGATCCGAAGTTTTCTGGAAACCCATCACATCCCTCATCGAATGCTGGAGGGAACCGGAGCCTTGGCCGATATACCGGGCCGGACTCCCGGAGCGGTATGGGCGGTTCGGGCTGATATTGATGCCCTCCCGATTCAGGAAGATACCGGCCTGGAGTTTTCCTCGACCCATCCCGGCGTCATGCATGCCTGCGGCCATGATGCTCATACCGCCGTGGCACTGGTGCTGGCCAAAATCCTGAATGAAAACCGGGACCGATTACCGGGCCATGCCAAGGTCATTTTTCAACCCAATGAAGAGGGAACTCCCACCGGATCCCCGATGGTGATCGCCCAGGGTGTTCTGGAGAATCCCTCAGTCGACGCCATCCTCGGATTCCATATCGATACCAGCCTGGATAAAGGCCGAATCGGAATCAAGAAGGGACTCCTGACCTCCTATGTATATAACTTCGATATCGCAATCCGCGGCCAAGGAGCTCATGCCGCCAGACCCCAGGAGGGAAACGATCCGATCCCCGTCATGGCCGAAATGATCATGGCGCTTCAGACCATCAGCAGCCGGTTCAATGATCCCAACCATCCTTTTGTATTGACCATCGGTAAGGTATCCAGCGGGACAGCCCGCAATATTATCCCCGATACAGCCGAATTAAGCGGTACCATCCGAATGGCGAACACCACCCGGCAGGACGATATCCGTCAGCGCTTTTATCAAATCATCGAGGGTCTTTCCGCCAGCTACGGTGTTCAGACCGATATCCGGTTCATCGAAAGCTGTCCGGCAGTCATCAACAGCGACCGATTGGCCGATCAACTGGCGCACCATGCCTCCCATCTGTTTTCACCCTCCGGCGTCGTCACCCTGACCCTGCCATCTCTGGGCGGCGATGATTTCGCTTTCTACCTGAAAAACCGCCAGGGCCTCTTCTTCCGCCTCGGCGTCCGCGATCCGGAAATTCAGGCCATCTATCCGGGACACCATCCCCAGTTCCGTTTAAGCGAAGAGGGTCTCTTCCATGCTCTGGCCCTCTATCTGCAACTCATCTTCAATCCGGAAACCACCGGTTGACCCCGGATTGAACCATGACCATCTACCGACATCTGGCCGAAATCTACGACCATTTGATGATCCATGTCGATTACCCGCAATGGGTTGACTACATTC
>JAGOEH010000326.1 GCA_017997825.1 Candidatus Delongbacteria bacterium
CCGCTGATGCGGCCGGACTCCCGGTCCAAGGTGGACTCCCAGTCCAAGGTGGACTCCCAGTCCAGGGTGGACTCCCGGTCCAAGGTGGACTCCCGGTCCAAGGTGGACTCCCGGTCCGGCTTTCCCGCCGGATTCATCCGCCGGTCGTGACGCGTTTTGCTGCCATTGATCCCACCATGACGCTCTATCTGCAAAATATGGTTCCCTATTCGGATTTGCTTCGGGAGGTGCTCTCAACCCGGGGCATTAAGGCCTGTGTTTTGCCGCCGACCGATTATGATGCGGTCGATCTGGGCCGGAACTATACGATCACCAATGAATACCTGTCATTAACCGCCATGTTGGGCGATTTTATCCGGAAAAGCCGAAAAATCCGCGATCGGTATGAAACAACAGCTTTCTGGGTTTTCCAGGATGAAGGGGCTGAAACGGAAGGCCAGTATAGCCGTATCCTCCGCACCAAGCTCGACGACGAGGGGGCTCAGAACATTACGATTCTGTCGCCCTTCATCGAAGATATCCTTCATAGCGACCCCATTCTTTTTGAATCGGTAAGCTTTGCCATGCTGGCCGGCGACTTGATCCGCCTGACGCCCGCCATCGCCAGGCCGGTCTGTTTCCAGCGCGGATTGGATACGATCCGAAAGGTCGGACTCAATCTCAATGGATTGAAACTAATCGCCGATGATGTTGTTAGGGAAATCAAACAATGTCGATGCCTTAAAAAAATCCTGGCCATCGGTGAACCCATCCTGTTGTGCAATGATTATCTCAATAACCATACCTTCAGTCTGATCGAAGAAAAAGGTACCCGGGTGATATCCAGTCCATTCAGCGAATGCCTGTGGCTCCGATGGTCTGATTTTGCCCATCATGACCGGATCCGCGACAATGCCGAAATCAGCCGGAAGCTCGACCAATTCAAGATCTCGATGGGAATCGTTTCCGGGTGGCTGGGAGATGAAAGCCCGTTTGAGGATAATCCTGACAATCTGGTTTCCCTGGCTGACCAATCCTTGGGATTTTATGCCGGTGCCAATGGCCGATTCAGAGAAGCCAAGGCCTTATCGGGTGCAAAAGGCTGCCATGGCGTCATCACTGTTTCCTCCATGTATGAGAACACCGGCATCGCTATTAATATTATCCATAAGGAGTTTGAAAATCGATTGGGTTATCCGTCGCTCAATCTTACGTTTGACGGGACTAAAAATCAAAATGACGAATCCAAGGTGGATTCATTCATCTATTATCTCAGGGGAAACAATCAATAAATCGAAGTAGCGTCAAAATCTAACGTCCAGCCTCTCCATGGAATTCCATGGGGAGTGAGGAGACCGGATAAAAATAAAGAAGGAGGAAACCATGAATCGCCATCCGTTTTCCGTTCGTCACTGCAGAGAATCGCTATGCCATAACCGAAGGGCCGCTCATGGGCCGACCAGTTTTGATAGGATTGATCAGGAATTGGTTTTCAAGGAAATTGGGATCACTCCCGGATGCTGTTTTCTGGATCTGGGATGCGGGCTTGGGGATTATGCGATTCACGCCTCCACACAGATCGGGGATTCCGGACTGATCTATGCCCTTGATATTCAACCCGACCTGATTGACAACCTTGAAACCAAAATCAAGTCGATGGGAATCCAGACCATTAAACCGATGGTGGCGGATATTACCCACCCCTTGCCGATCGAAACCAACCGTATCGATATCTGTCTGATTTCGACCGTTCTTCATATTATCGATCTGAGGGTCCATGGCGAGGGATTGTTCAGAGAGATTCACCGTGTTTTGAATTCCAATGGCCGATTGATTGCGATAGACTGTAAAAAAGAGCATACCACTTTCGGCCCCCCTCTCGCCATGAGAGTATCCCCGGACGAACTGGCCGAAACGGTTTTAAAAGCCGGATTTCAATGGTATAAACGCAATGAGGATCTTGGAAATTTTTATATGGTTCAGTTTAAGCCCGATCACTCCGCATGAAATACCCAAGGTGGACTCCCGGTCCAAGGTGGACTCCCGGTCCAAGGTGGACTCCCGGCAGACATCAGGAGAGGAAGCCCCCCAATTTATCGAAGCTTTCCCGATAGCATCGATCGACTTCGGATTGGATGGAGGATTTAAGGGGGAAAGGATCCTCGTGTTTATAATCGTAAGGGAAGTCGTCACAATCGACCCGGATTGGAATTTTTCGGGTTCGGCCCTGGAGGGTATTGACCACTTCGTAGGTAGGAATGACGGAATCCTTTTCCAGAGCCACGGCGTAAACCCGATCGCTGAACCGGCTGAAAACCTCTTCCCGATATTGGGTCAATTGGTTGTAATTCAGCAGGCTCAAAAAATTCCAGCCTTCGATATGGGTTTGCGATAAAAAATGTCCCAGCCAGGCGTCTTTCCGGATATGGGTTTCCAGGTAGCGAACGATATAGTTGTATAATGCCTGTTCGGTTTCGCTGTCCATGATGAAGCGGCAGACCGGTGAGAGGCGGTTGAATACCGCGCCGCTGCAGAATAGTACCATTCGGGATCGGTCGAAATAGTAATTCTGATTGGTCATCATCAGGGTTTGTGCCAGCAATCCGCCGATCGAATAGGCAAAAAAATCGAATTCGGCCTCGGAATCGATCATGGGATGAGCATTATTGCGGATTGTGTCCACCAACCGGATGACGTCGTAATAACTTTGGATTCCCGACCAGATGAAACGCTGGGGCTTGATGTGCAGCCGGGTGCTGATGGCCGCGTTGACCAAGGATGAGCCGATGATATCCGGAAAATTCCGGGTACGGTCCTTGCTGACCTCATTCATCAATCGGCGGTCGCTCCATTCCCGGGGAGCCCGGTTCATGTGAAAAGCCAGTGGAAACAGAATGATTGTTTTTCCGGTGGTTTTCATCAGGTGATAAGCCCAGGGATAGTATTTGTCCCAGTTTTTCTCGTTGAATCCGTGAAAGAACAGAATGACG
>JAGOEH010000327.1 GCA_017997825.1 Candidatus Delongbacteria bacterium
GCAAGGGTGGCTGACATGGGACAGAAGCATAGTGCAATTATCGGTGCCGACTCCCAATATGCGGGATACCGCTCCCTGGGATGATCTACTGACCCAATCCTATCGGAATAAGATCCTTAACCGGATCATGAAACGGACATCGATGAAAGACCTGGATCGGCATATCACCTGTGAAAAAGTGATCACTCCCTCCGAGTGGCAGAATCAACGGGGGCTTTTTGGGGGGCGACTTTCAACCTGGGCCATACCATGTCCCAGATGCTCTATTTCAGACCCCGAAACAAATTCGAGGAGATCGGCCACTGCTGTCTGGTGGGGGGCGGAACCCATCCGGGATCCGGCTTGCCGACAATCTATGAGTCCGCCAGAATTTCGGCCAATCTGATTGACCGATACGAATGATCGGAAGTCATAACCCAGGATAAGTTTTCAACCGATTACGATTTCCATCGCAGAGGCGGAAGATCCTGAATCCATTGGAAATGAAATCCCGCCGGTCATGATCCGTCCGGCCCTCATGGGTTCCTGAAACATATCTTTACGACCATAACGACATCAATAATTATAATCCCAGACAATAAAAATAAATAAATATAATTATATTACTTAAGATATCGATAAGTAGCGAAAGTTGTTCTGGGATAGGGGATAACATTAATTCGATTACACAATATATTGAGAATCTTAAATAATTTAACACAACATGTTGTATTTCTACTTGACATTGACCGGATTATTGATTACTTTTAATATCAGGAGATGAACCTATGAATTGTCCTTTTTGTAATTCCGATTCGCACAAGGTGATTGACAAGCGAAAAGCCCAAGGCATGAACTGTATTCGAAGGAGGCGGGAATGTCTTGATTGCGGCAGACGATTTACCACTTATGAGCGGATTGAAATGGGAAATCTCATGGTAGTTAAGAAAGATGGCACTCGGGTCCCTTTCGATCGAGACAAGATACTGAGGGGTATCATGAAAGCCGTCGAAAAGAGACCGGTCAGTGCCGATGAGGTGAGCCGGATGGTGGATGCTGTCGAGAATGCGGTACGCTCCAGCTATGAAAAGGAAGTGGAAAGCAGCCGGATCGGGACGTTGGTGATCGACGAGCTCCGACGGGCGGATAAAGTGGCGTACATTCGGTTCGCGTCGGTATACAAGGATTTTAAGGACGTCGAGACATTTGAAGAGGAGATTAAAAAATTACGCGAAGATTAGAGGGATAAATGGAGATGACAGTAGAAGTAATGACTCGGAGAAACATGACCATGGCGAAGTCTCCCTCGGGAGTCTCTGCGATGGATTCGGATGGCCTACAGTATGGATTTCATGGATTCGTGAAACGGGATGGAACCGTCGTTCCTTTCGATCCCGACAAGATCGCGCTGGCGGTGAGAAAGGCCTCCAAGAAAGCCCCGGGAAACCAGGCCCAACTGGCGGAACTTCCCGATCCGGACGATGTAGCCGAGCGAGTAGTCGAAGAACTCAATGACCCGGGGTCTCCCTATTATGTTGAAGAGTATGATGGCCGGCGGCTGCCTGAAATCGAAGACGTCCAGGATATTGTGGAGATGATCCTGGCCCAGCAAGGCTATCATGACGTGATGACGGCTTTCAAACGCTACCGCAAAACCCGTGAGAATATCCGCCGGCAACTCAAGATCCGGACCCGGCTCGAGGGCGGTTCCGGCGATTCCACCGATGCCCTTCTGCTGGTTGAATCTACGACCCAAAACGTCACCTACCCGTGGGACAAGTCGCGGATCATCGATGCTTTGATCAAGGAAACCTCCCTCTCCTATGAAGAATCACGAAGCATTGCCAAATCGGTCGAAAACCGGGCCTTTGCCTGGAAAGATGCCACCATCAGCACTGCCCTGATCCGGGAAATGGTCAACAACGAGCTGGAGGAACGCGGGCACCTGGATTCCCTCAAGGATATGACCCAGTTCTCCATCGCCAAGTCCGTCCTGGAAGGCCTGCTCTTCGCCAAATCGGAAGAGAACAGTAATATCAAGAACAACAATCCCGAAGCGGTAACCCAGACTATCGGGGAGATCATCCTGAAGCAATATGCGCTCCGTCATCTATACGGAGAAAAGCTCGAACGGGCCCATGCTACCGGCCGCATCCATATCCACGACCTGGGATTCCCGGACCGGGTTTACTGTTCCTCTCATTCGATTGAATATATCAAAAAATATGGGCTCCGGGGACTGGTGAATCTCAGCAGCGAATCGAGCCCGGCCAAATCGGCCCAGGTACTCACCGGCCACCTCAATACTTTCCTGGCGTCCATGCAAGCCTATTACGCCGGCGCTCTGGGAGTCGCCTATATCAATATCCTGTATGCCCCCCTTCTGGAAGGGCTTTCGGAAAAAGAAATCTATCAGCGTGCCCAGGAACTGATATTCAACGGCTCCCAAAATGCCTTCTCCCGGGGAGGACAGACTATCTTTCTGGATTTCAATATCCATTCCGGGGTCCCCGGTTACCTGAAAAAGGTTCCCGCCATCGGTCCCGGCGGCCGCTATATGCTGATGACCGCCGATGGAGAAAAGATCCCCCTGGCTGAATACCAAACCGAATCGCTATCTTCCGGCGGATACCCCCTGATGGAACTCCGTTATGGGGAACGGGTAGTATTGCGGGAAATGCTGGATGATAACGGCCAGATTATCTATGACCCCAAGATCGAAGCGGATCTCCATCAGACCGGCCAACGGGTCGTGACCTACGGCGATTATGAGGAACTGGCGCGGATCTTTGCGCTCAACATGCTCGATGTCTGGAAACGAGGCGACCGGAACGGCCGCGTCTTCGAATTTCCGAAATGCGATTTTCATGTCAGCAACGAATCATTCTCCGATCCCAATCAGTACCAGATTCTCGAACGGGCTTGTGATGTCGCCTCAGTCAACGGATCGGTCTATTTCATCTTCGACCGGGATCAGG
>JAGOEH010000328.1 GCA_017997825.1 Candidatus Delongbacteria bacterium
GGATCGTACCATGTCCGATCTCTTCCGTACTTTTTCCGGGATAGGGGAATCGGGCGGGGAAAAGGTAGTCTCCGCGGAAGAACGGAAAGCGGGTTTGGCGGGTGACGCGGAAGAGGACGGAAGCCTGGTCCAGCGGAGCTCCGCTGTATGTTTCGGCCTTACCCTCGATGGTGACGGTATCGTTCAGACGATAGGCGTCCCGGGGAGGATTGATCCTGATCTCGAATGAGGGGCGTTTGTATTCTTCCACCTGAATGGTGGTTTCTCCTGCCGGGGATTGACAGGTCAGACTCATTGAACCGGTCAGACCGTCGGCAGGGGCCGTCCAGACTCCGGACACCGAACCGTAATCGTTGCTGATCAGTTCCATCTGTCCGATCTCCTGGCGGTTAACGTCCAACAGCCGGAGGGTGACCGGGAGGAAGGGAATGACCTGGTAGGACTGACGGTCAGGATTCATTTCAATGCAAATTCCTTTAAAATGAATCAGTTGTCCCGGGCGGTAAATCGATCGGTCGGTATAGAAAAGAACTTTTCTGATGGAGGGATGAGGGGATGGATAATGGATATAATGATGGACATTATTCTGAATCAATCCATCCCGGTCGGGATCTCCGGCGATCAGGATCCCGGAAAAACGGTCCGATTTAATTCCCAGGCGGAAAAAACCGAGCGAGTCGGTGATCATGCTGTCAACCCGGGTGAATCGTTGATCGGAATAGTCATATTTCAAGTATTGAATCGGAATTCCTGGTAGAGGGTATCCGTCACGGCTGTGAACAATATATCCCTGATGGTGCTCCATCCCCTGATGCTGAATCAGGCTGAGACTGGAAACCTGAATCAGGATCGATTCAATTTGATTGTGATTCAAGGTGAATCCGGATTGATGGCTGATCAGGATCCGGTAAAGGCCCGGATTGAGTCCTTGCAGCGGCCAGGTAAGGCGCTGGGTAAGAAAACTGTCGCCCGGAGTCAGGGGAATAATTTTAGACAGAGCCGGGGGGCGCTGGAGGATTATTTTCAGCTTTTCTTCGGGAATCCATTCCATCCCGGCGTTTCCGTCCTGGGCCATCAATTCCAGGCTGGAAACGGGGTAGAGTCTCAGGTAAAGTGAATCGATGTTCCGATACTGGATGGAGAGTGAGAAGGGGTGCTGGGGGGGGATTATTTTTTCAGTCGTTATTTCGAATGATTTGAAACGGATCTCTTTTTGGAGGGCTGAGCAATTGATGCCTCCCCGGGATTGGGGATGGGTTTGGGCCCCGATACGGGCGACCTGGTCGGCTTGGTAGTAATCCCCCCGTTGGGTCAGTTCTCTGGCCCAATAATAGCGTGCCAGGCTGGACAGCTCCGATTGGGGGTGGCGGACTGCAATTTCCTCCAGACGCTGCAGGTAGCGTTGCAGTTTGTTTTCTCCCCGGCAAAGATTTTTCATCAATTGCAGCCGCTGCAGATCGGCATCCAGAAAAGCCGGGGCTGATGGATCGGAGGCATGAAAGGTAAGAATATCCTGGAGCAGGCGGAATGCTTTATAGTGGGATGAGAGGCTGTCAGGTGATACAGGGCGGTATCGGATGAATTCGGATACGGAGGAGAGCGCATCGGAATCGGCCTCCAAGTCGAACGAATCTTCGGGCCGGATTGTTTCATGTTCGGCCAGGGTATAGAATTCAATGGCTTTAAAGGCGGCAAAATCATACAGGGTAGGGCGGTAGGTATCCGGGATATCCCCTTTATCCAGGAATCCGCTATAATCCCGGATCGGGATTTTCCGGAGGGAATCAGGGTGATTGAGGATTTGCCGGTAGATTTGGTCGATTTGGCCAAGGATTCGGGGCAGATCCCAGCTCAGGATATCCGATTCGGTGATGCCTTCGGTCCGGGTCCGGCTGAGAAAACGCCAGCGGTTTTGCCGAAAAAATTGCTGGTACCATTCGGCCAGGATTATTTGCAGCATCGGCCTGATCTCGGTTGGAGCCTGGTTGATTTTCTCTTCCAGCAGGGTGATTTTGGTTTGGCTCCGATTCCCTTCGATTACGGAACGGTTGGTGATCATCCGGGTCAATGCCCGTAAGGCTTCCGGCCATTTCCGATTGGAAAGCTCGAGCGGATAGATCTGCTGATAATAGCGGTCTGCGGTAGCCGGTAACCCCTCTTTTTCAGCCTTTTCGGCCTGAATCCAAAGAGAATCCAACCGGGACGACCGGGCTTGCGTTGATTGGGGATTATTGACCATTGCCAATCCCATGATGATCAGAAACAGTATCCATGGACCATATTTCATATCTCACCTGCCTGATGGATAAAGGGTGGTTGATTGTTTTTTATCTCATTCAATGATACAATAGCATTTTTATCGAATAATGTCAAATTATTTTTTTCTTGATTTGATAGTGGGAACACTTTATATTATCAATAAGCGGTACAAATCGTCGGTAATTTGAACACCGATCGTCATGCTCCAATGATATAACAGAGAGCATTCGAATCAACCGATAACCATTTAATCGGAGGCGTGATTATGTCGATGGTGAGAGATATGACAATCAGAACGAAGTTGATGATTGGAATGGGGATGCTGTTGTTGGTTTCGGCGATTATATATGCAGTCTGTTTTCGATCATTGGGTATGGTGCAGAGCAATTCCGAGAGGATCGTGCGGGTCAAATTGGGGAGTTTAGCTTATCTGTTGGAAGCGGATCGGGATCTGCATCAGTTACTGATTGCCGAGCGGGCACTTTTATCGGCTGAGATTGGAACCCCGGAGTTTGAGAAACAGGTGGCGGCCTATTTGGAGAACAAGAAGCAAGCTGAAGACCGTTGGATTGCTTATACGGAGCTGGCCGATTCGGAGGATGAAAAGGCTTTGTTTTCCAAATTTGTCGAGGCTCGCGGGATTTGGGAGAAAGTGACGGCCCAGGTGATCGAGGGGTGCCGAAATAATCCGGTCG
>JAGOEH010000329.1 GCA_017997825.1 Candidatus Delongbacteria bacterium
GATCTATATCAACCGGATCCTGCAGTAGATCGCCGGACTCAAGACCCTGATCACCTCCTATCTGGATTACAGTAAACCCGTTCCGCCTCAGCCGGAATGGCTGAATCTCCGGGATCGAATTGGGGAAATCAGAGACCTGATCCGTCAATCCCTGACCGATAAACAGATCACACTCGATGAGACCGGAATCCATCCCCACCTCGAGGTATGGTTTGATCCCAGCCACCTGCATCGAATCATCCTGAATCTGCTGGTCAACAGCCTCTCCGTGATACCGCCGCTAGGCCGGATCCAACTGGCGGCCGACCCCGGTCCTCCGGCCCGGTTCACCATTACCGACAGCGGCCCCGGCATCCCCGAAGCCTATCATGACAGGATCTTCGAACCCTTCTTTTCCACCCGAAAGGATGGGACCGGGCTGGGACTGCCCATCTGCCGCAAACTGTGCCGCGAAAACCACGCCTCCATCCATCTGGATCCCGCCTTCCGGGAAGGCGCCCGAATGGTGGTGAGCTTTAAAACCGGATTGACCCGGATCACTCCTCATCCTGAGAAACCATCATGAAACCATTGAATATCGCCATCATCGAAGATAACGACACCATGCGCCTGGGGATCGAATTGAGCCTGAAAAACAACCGCTATCAACTCCAGAGCTTTGCCGATCCCGAAAAAGCCCTCCAGGCCCTACAGCTTCAATCAGTGGAATTGGTCATCACCGACCTGAAAATGGAACCGGTCAACGGCATCGAGGTGCTGCGGCGCGTCAAACAATGGGATCCGGCACCGGAAGTCATCATGATATCGGCCTACGGAACCGTCGATACCGCCGTGGAAGCCATGCGGCTCGGGGCTTGCGATTTCCTGACCAAACCCTTTTCTCCCGATGAGCTCCGGATGAGAGTGGAAAAAGCCATGACCCTGGTCCGACAGCGGCAGAGCCTGGAAGAACTGCAGGAGAAAAACCGCTTCCTGCAGGAAGAAATGTTGGACCGGGATCAGTTTATCGGAGAATCATCCGCCATCCGGAACGTTTTCAACCTGATTGAAGCGGTAGCATCAGAAAACAGTACCATTCTGATTACCGGAGAGAGCGGAACCGGTAAGGAGCTGGTGGCCCAAGCCATTCATCGCAACAGTCCCCGCCGCCATAAACCCTTTGTCCGGGTCAACTGCGGGGCCCTGAACGATAATCTGCTGGAAAGCGAGCTGTTCGGACATGAAAAGGGGGCCTTTACCGGCGCCATCAAGCAGAAAAAAGGCCGATTTGAACTGGCCGATCAGGGAACCATTTTTCTGGACGAAATCGGCGACATTTCAGGCATGATGCAGGTCAAGCTACTGAGAGTCTTACAGGAAAAGGAATTCGAGCGGGTCGGAGGCGAAACCACCCTGACCGTCGATGTCCGCGTCATCTGCGCCACCAACCGCAACCTGCGCCAACTCATGCAGGCCGGCACATTCCGTGAGGACCTCTTCTATCGCCTCAGCGTCATCCCGATTCCAATGCCCCCCCTGCGCGACCGCCCCGAAGATATCCCTCTGCTGGTCGATCACTTCCTGTCCAAACTCTCCGGATTCAATCCGGAACGCCACAAAATCGTTTCCCCCCAAAGTATGGAACTGCTCAAATCCTATCCTTGGCCCGGAAATGTCCGGGAACTCCAGAATGTCATCGAACGACTATATGTAATCTCCAAGAACCATTACATCTCTCCCGATCTGGTCGCCTCCCAGCTTTCGGGCCGTCATACCCCCTCCCTCTCCGATCCCCTTTCCTCCGGCTCGATCTCCCTGGATGATTGCCTTTATCGCTACGAAAAAAGCCTGATCCTGCAGGCCCTGGAAGAATCACACGGAGTTAAAAACCGGGCCGCCAAACGTCTCGGCATTAAAACCAACACCCTCTATTATAAACTGGAGAAATTCGGATTGCTATGAACCGTTTCATCCATTGGTTGATCATCCTCGGTCTGATCCCTTTCTCGATCATGCCGGCCGACCCCATGCCCGGCCTGGAAGATCGGTTCAGGCTCCTGCAGATGGAAAACCAACAGCTTTCCATCCCCATCGATTCCCTCAAAGCCATCGTCAACCTCCATCGTCTCAAACTTGAATCCCTGAAAAAACAACCGGTCCCCGATCAGGACGAGATCAAACGCCGCCTATCGGAAGGAATCGGAATCTCCAACCAATTGAAAGAGAAAGTCAAACTCTACGACCGGAATAACGGTCAACTCCAGGAACTGAAGATACAGTTGGAGCGCCTGTGTACCCACCGAATCGACTCCCTGACCCGGCTGATCCAGTCGGGCCGCTATCCGGCATCGGATTCCATTAAGCGACAGATCATGATCTATACCGAAAAAAGGCTGGAGTATTCCCCTATTCCAGTCCACCTGTCGATCGATCTGAAAAAGATCAGACAGATTGATTCCCGCCAGATTCATGATTCGACCGAAGCCGCCATCGCCTCTCAGTATCTTGGCTACGCTGAGCACCTGCTGGATTCCAATCTGATGATTCTCAAGCGAATCCGTCAGGATGTCAGAAGCTATGCCACCCTCCAGCAGAAAACCGGTGAATTCCTGGAGGGACTCGATTTTTATCAGCCGTTCGCCTTCTCGGCCCCCGTTTCGGACAAGATGGTCTCCGACTTCGATCCCCGCAACTATGAGAACAATAACAGCAACATCGCCAATCAATACCAATCCATCTACACCATGATCCGGCAACTCAATTACCAGGATCCGCTTCAAAGCGGAAAACTCTGGAACACCATCCAGTCCGGCAATCCCGGCAGCCTCTCGCCGGATTCCTATCTGAAGCTGCTGGATGAAACCATTCGCCTGCTGGAGTATTATCACGGCCTGATCCGGGATAAACAATCCATTCCATGAGACACTTCAGCCTGTCCTGTCTGACGCTCCTGATTCTGCACGGCGTCACAT
>JAGOEH010000330.1 GCA_017997825.1 Candidatus Delongbacteria bacterium
ATGCGATCGCCGGCCAATTCGCGAATCAGACGCCGGGTGTCGCTCATCTGAAATGAATCCATCCCACTGAATGGTTCATCCAGGATCAGGATTTTCGGATCGCCCAATAGGGCCTGGGCCAAGGCGACGCGCTTGCGGTATCCTTTGGATAACCGATTGATGACTTGATGTTGGCTGGTGGATAGGTTGGTCTGCTCGGTGATGGATGGGTATTGTTGCTTGAGTTGAATCGGATTGAGATGTTTGATCCGGGCAATAAACATCAGATAGTCGCGAACGGTCATTTCCGGATAGAGACAGGGATTTTCGGGAAGGTATCCGACCATCTGCCGGGTGCTAAGGGGGTGGTGAAGAGTATCAAGTCCTCCGATCATGACTCGTCCCCGGTCAGGCATCAAATATTGGGTAATAATCCGGAAGGTAGTGGTTTTCCCGGCTCCGTTCGGACCCAGGAATCCGGCAATCTGTCCGGGATGGAGCTCAAAGCTGATTCCATCCAGTATTTGCCGCTTCTGAATGCTTTTGGTAACCTTCTCTAAACAAATCATCCGTGATGGAGGTAGGGAGGTTTACGGGCCGGTTTTTTGCCGGTATGGGCGAGGGTGGAGGTGCAATATTCCTCGATGTCCAGCAATAATTCTTCCTCCCGCTTTTGGATCATGTTGGATAGAAACATCAATGGGACAATGAAGAGCAAAGCCAGATAGGTCGTATTGAAGGCAGCCGCCAGTCCCTGGGTAACGCCGCTCAGCGCGGCCTTCATTTCCTGAGATAATTCCTGAAATCCTTTCATGTTCTGGACGAATCCGGAGAATTCGTTGACCGACAGCGCAATTCCGGCGACTGTCCCGACAAATCCCAGGATCGGTATGACCCAGATAAAAAATTTGATCAGGGTATAACTGAGATCAAGCCGATAGTTTTCCGATTCGATCAGATTCCCGATCATTGGGGATGCCGATTGAGATGGGACGGGATTCCCCATTTTCTTGATCAATCGGTAATAGGGGTGAGAGAAGTATTTTCGGTATCCATTTTGACAAAGCGTGAGCCGAATTGCGTTGGGATCGAGGCTTTCCCGGAGTGTCAGGGTCTCTTTCAAGCGGTGAAAGGCGGTACGTTGTTTATAAGCAATTCGGGCATAGAAAAGGAGCAGCAGTCCGGCCCAGAGGGAAGCGAATACGATGATCTTGCAGATCCAGTGGCTGTTCAGAATCGTTCCGAAATAGGTATAGCTGAGCAAAGGAATCGGGAATATCTGATAGGCGAAGGAGGTTAAAAAAAGAGCCAGTAAAAATGAGACCGCCGGACTCCATTTTTTATCATTGTCCGATTGGGCCAGGTAAGCGCCGCACTCCCCGCAGTAACGTGCCATCGGTTTGTTGGCGGCACCGCATTCCGCGCATTTCATAGTATATCCTCCCTTGGAGCCGTGTCCGGGTTGGTCGTTGGAGTTTCGATTTCACAGTTTTCAACCTTGAGCTGACCCAATGCTTCAAGCTGACTGAAATAGAGTTGCCGGACCTGAGTGAAGAAATCCAGAGCTAACGGGGTCTGATAATCCTGGTAGGTCCAATCCCATGCCTTGAACTGCCCGCGGGTGAAATGCAGGGTGACTTCGGCGTAAATTCCGTTTCCGATATAGATTCGGTGATCGTAATTTTTGGTGGTGGCCAACACCAGTTTGGCGGGAGAGATATAGCCCGGATCGATATTGACCTGTCGGCAGATCTTGTCTTCGGAATTACAGATCCTGGATAAATCGATCTCGATCGAATTGGTCGTAATTTTGATGGAGTTCAGCATCTCAATGGCAATCAGGTTCTCAAAACTGATGAATTGTTTCTGAAGGTTAAGGCCCATTTCCCGTTCGTAGTATCGGGAATGGGTAAATGGAAATATCGGGCTGATCCGATCGATAGGCCCATAGGTTCGACTCAGCTCTTCCATGGTGGCGCTGAATTTTTCAGGATTGCCGCTCATAATGGCCATGACCAGTTTAACCGGTTTCGGATTCCGAATAATACCCATCAGAGCGCTCCTTCACGATACGGCCGAATTCGGAGCGGAACCTGTAATTCATCAGCCATCTGGCGGCATGCCGTCAGATCGATCTCGGGGATGGTCACCACCGATACCAGGACTTCCGGTATATAGCGGCGGCTTTCACGGATGAAAGCCAAGAGAGAGGGAAAGGCGGCTTGCCCTAACTGAGGATGGCATGTGGTATTATAAGATGCCTGATCGGCCGCGTTAAGGCTGATGGATATGGTGTCAATCAGATCCGCCAGTTCAGGCAGAATATTCCGACGGTGAATCAGATTGCCTTGTCCGTTGGTATTCAGGCGGATTCGATGATTGTTCTTTTTAAAATGCCGGGCAACTTCAATCAGGACATCCAGGCGCAGAGTCGGTTCACCGAATCCGCAAAATACCACTTCATCCCATTTTTGACCTATCGGAATACTTCGGATAATCTGGTCGGCGTCAGGTTCCCGCTCAAGTTTGAGACAATAAGGCCCGATGGTGAGGTGATGATGAGTCAGTGGGCAGAATGAGCATCGATTGGTACATCGATTGGTTAGATTCAGATATAAATGGGATCCGATGGTGTAGGACAAAACCGGATCCAGCCTGAAAAACTGGCCGGCGTTTCGGGATGTAATGGCGGCAATATCGTCGAGCGGGCGCCCTAAAATCCGGGCCACCGCTTCGGCAATCACAGCTACATACCCTGGAATGTTGCGTTTACCCCGGTGCGGAACCGGGGCCAGAAAGGGTGAGTCCGTTTCGATCATCAGATGAGACAGGGGTATTTCAGGCAGGATATGGGGCAAGCGGCTGTTGGAAAAGGTAACGGGACCTGCAATTCCGACATAATAGTGTGATTCGATCACTTTTTCCAGTTCCGGGAGATCGCCGCTGAAACAGTGAAATACTACCGG
>JAGOEH010000331.1 GCA_017997825.1 Candidatus Delongbacteria bacterium
GACTTATCGAATTACTACAGGATAGGGAAGCCAATCGTGATCATATTCTGGAATTGCTACGAGATCAGCATCCGGCCGATATCGCCGAATTGATGGAACAACTGTCCGAGCTTAATGTATTATATATTATTCAGCAGCTTGATTATCCGACCTTAGGGGCCGTTTTTTCGGAATTCGATCCGCTTTTCAGGCAAGAGATCATCAATCAGTTGGATGATGATGTGGTAGCCGGGATCGTCATGGAACTGGTATCGGATGATGCGGCGGATTTGCTGAGCGAGATCGAGTCTGAGGAGCGAGTCTACACAATTATTGAATTGCTGCCGGTTGAGGATCGGATCAATATTACCGATCTGATGCAGCATGAAGAGGACACCGCCGGCGGCATAATGGCCAAGGAGATCCTGACGGCTTATCCCAATTCGGCCGTCAAGAGTGTCCTGGAGAAAATCCGTGACGGTCAGGATGAGATCGATAATATCAATAATGTGTTCATTGTGGATCATACTCGGAAACTGATTGGACTCGTTCCGTTGACCCGGCTGCTGACCTCCGGCTTGAGGGACCGGATGAAGGACATCATGGAAAGTGATTTTATTTCGGTCAATACCTCCACTGATCAGGAAGAGGTAGCCCATCTAGTCCAGAAGTACAATCTGCTCTCCATTCCGGTGGTTGACAATGACGGAAAACTGGCCGGGCGGATTACCGTGGATGATGTCATGGATGTGATTCAGGAAGAGGCCAACGAAGATATCTCCCATATGACCGGAACCAGTGAAGAGGAGATCTATGAAGACTCAAGCTGGCGGATTTCCCGTCTCCGTCTGCCGTGGCTGATGACGGCCTTGGTGGGAGAATTGATTGCCGCAACGGTCATCAGCCGATATGAAGGAGAGATCACTCAATTGCTGGCCCTTTCATTTTTTATACCCATTATTACCGCCATGGGAGGGAATGTGGGAATGCAGTCGGCCGCCATTGTGGTTCGGGGCTTGGCGACCGGAGAAATACTGATGACTGAAACCTTTCGCCGCCTGATGGTGGAAATGCGGGTTGCCCTGTCCAATGGGATCATCCTGAGCGGTGCTCTGATGCTGATCATTTCCGTCTGGTATCGGGATTGGATTCTGTGCAGCATCGTCGGTCTGGGGCTGTTTGTGGTCATTGTCCTGACCACCACCCTCGGTGCCTTGATTCCGATCGCCCTAAAACGGATCGATATCGATCCGGCTATCGCCACCGGCCCATTTATTACCACCTTTAATGATATTATCGGATTGGTGGTTTATTTTACCATCGCTAAAATGTTCCTGTAACGATGATTTCTATGGTGTGATCAATAGGTTATCTGTTCGATTATTGAAAACAATCAATAATCAAAACTTGATTTTTTAGCAGGATAGTCTATTTTATTAGTTGGAATCATAATTAAAAGTGCTCAGCCGGTTGGATCCATCCCTCATCAAGGATTACAAATTATGAAGACGAACAAGGGAATACCTTTTCCCCTGGGAGCCACCTTGACCCAATCCGGGGTCAACTTTTCCATTATATCACGTTTTGCTACCCAGGTGAGCTTGTTGTTGTTCAATTCCGAACATCCGGAACAATTGGATACCCGGATCGATTTCGATCCGATCTGCCATCGGACGGGGCATATTTGGCACATCGAGGTGGAGGGAATCGGGGAGGGGCAATATTATGGATTCAGTCTGGATGGGCCCTATCGCCCCGAATGCGGATTCCGGTTCAATCCCAATAAACTGATTTTGGATCCCTATGCCCGTTGTATTGTAGGGGATTATCATTTTGACCGGATTGAAATGTACAGCTATGATAAGGGATCTCCGGCGGGCGATCTGTCATTCAGCCGGCATTCGAGTACCGGCATCGCACCCCGGTGCCGGGTGATCGGTTATCTGGAATCCGACTGCCCGGAAGAATCTCATGTTCATATTCCATTGGAAGATATGATTATCTATGAAATAAATCTGAAGGGATTCACTTCCAATCCGAATTCCGGGGTCGATACCCCGGGGAGCTATCGAAGTTTCATCGAAAAGATCGATTATCTGAAGGCTTTAGGAATTACTACGATTGAACTGATGCCGATACAGGAATTCAATCCCTGTGAGATTATCCGGATCAATCCGGTTACCGGAGAACCTCTCAAGCAATACTGGGGGTACTCAACCCTTAATTTTTTTTCTCCGGCTCAGCATCTTGCCGCTCACCCTGGTCGTCAGGTCCAGGAATTCAGGCATCTGGTGAAAGCCTGCCATCAAGCCGGCCTGGAGGTCATTCTGGATGTGGTCTACAATCATACCGGCGAGGGGGGAGGCGATGGTCCAACCCTGTGTTACCGCGGTATCGACAATTCCGTTTACTATATGCTGGAAGAGAATAAACGGTACTATAAAAACTACTCGGGCTGCGGCAATACCTTAAACTGTAATACTCCGGTCGTCAAACAACTGATTCTGGACAGCCTTCGGTTTTGGTACTGCGAAATGAGAGTTGACGGGTTCCGATTCGATTTGGCGCCAATTTTAGGACGGAATACCAAGGGGGAATGGGTCGGGGAGAACAGCATTCTGAATGATATCCTGAACGATCCGCTGCTGGCCGAATGCAAGCTGATTGCCGAGGGATGGGATGCCGGAGGACTCTATAAACTGGGAAATTTTCCGGTCGGATGGCAGGAGTGGAACGGCAAGTTCCGCGATTCTGTCCGACGATTCTGGCGTGGTGACGATCATACCATTTATGATTTCATCAATGCTTTTCTGGGCAGTCCCGAGATCTACGGCAGCTTTAAAACCCCTGATCACAGCATCAATTACGTGACCTGTCATGACGGTTTCACCCTGCGGGATCTAGTTTCGTATGACCATAAGCATAATTTCGAAAACGGTGAAAATAATCAGGACGGACTGAATGA
>JAGOEH010000332.1 GCA_017997825.1 Candidatus Delongbacteria bacterium
GTCCCATTCGACCGAACAAGGTAGTGAAGGGCCGGAACCGCGGACTATCATCCGGCGAACCCGCTCTCCATTCAGATTGTAAACATCCAGAACCACCGCCTCCGATCCGATCCCTCTGAAATCTATTTCCACCCGGTCACAAAAGGGGTTGGGGTAGGTCCGCAGCACCAGTCCGGAATTCGTCGGACAGGGCGCTTGGCTGTTCAGCCCCGTACTCGACCGATACCACTGATCGATCGCCCCCGGACTCAGCGGACAATCCCAAAGGGCAACCTCATCCATTATTCCCCGAAATCCGTAGGCATAGTTTTGGGGGAGGGCTTGACCGATCACCAAGTCCAGCGAGGTAGTCCGAATCGATCCGGACCAGGCCGCAAATCGGTCCAGCCGACCGTTGATATAAATCTCCATCCATGACCCATCATACATGACCGCTACATGATAATAGCGGCCGATTTCCAGGGGATCATGGCTGTCCAAATCCTGAATGCCTGAGTTCTCCAGCCTATCCGTTCTGATGGTCCACCGGATTCGGCGATTGGTCAGGGAGACTTTCCAGCGGTTTTCCCAATTGCCATGCGAAATGGGATAGGCTTCACGTTCATAAAGCGAATCAATCCGTATCCACCAGGCCGCGGTAATAGCGGAAGTGCCGTTTAGCTGCTCATGAGCGGCGATCCGAACCCAACTGGAGTTTCCATTGAACCAGGCCGCAGAAGCAGGATTTCCAAAGCGATCGGCATAAAAGGGTACCTGAGAGGCCGAAGCGTGATGGCCATTCCCACTTTCATCCTGGTAATTGTTGTTGAAAGGATAATACGCGATCATAGTCCCGGTTGAGTAGTGCTGATAGTCCCGAACCAGAATCAGGAGACTGTCCTGAGTAGTCATGCTGTCGGCATCCCGGACCCGGCATCGAACCGAATAAGCCCCTTCTTCCTCCGGGGCTTGCCATCGGATGACTGACCCGTCACCCTCCATCCGGCCGGCCGCCGCATCCCATTCATACTGTAGGCCACCATTCTCCGGATCGACGGCCCAGCAGGTCAGAATAATCGATTCTCCCGGCAGGATTTTACGGTTTTCAGTCCGGATCGAATCGATCCTGGGCGGATACCAAACCGTTGAATGCACCCGGATAGCCGTACTATCGATCAGATCCGGAAGCCCCGGAGATACCAGGCGAAGCCGGATCCGGACCAGTCCCGGGTAATCCGGAGCCTGCCAGAGGGCAGTGGAATCCGCTGAAATAAAGTGTCCCTGATCACATTCCCACTCCCGAACCAGAGAATCGGGCCGGGTTCCATCCAGGGTGCAATACAACCGGATCGAATCCGATACCGTCACCCCGGTATCCGCCGCAGCCACGCTCTTGATGCGCAGCCGGGAAGGCAATGGTTCATGATGGGCTTGATAATCCACCACCACCCCATCAATCAACAGCCGATTGTGATCATACACCATCTGCCCCCCAACCGGAACGCATACCAATAGGCACGCCTGCCCGGAATCCAGAGTGATGGAAACCGAATCGGCCTGATTTCGGAAAATAAAGCGATTGGTGACGGCATCATAACCATCGGCCGACTGATCCTCCAATTCCAACTTAACCATCTGAGGGTCATCATACGGATTGTAAATCAGGCGGGTAGGATAGGCCGGGGCATGGTTATAATCGGTCTTGAGAAGATCCAAATCCAGGATCATGTCGATTGGAGTCTTACGGATGATCCCACCCAGGATACCGACATGGGATGATCCATACAGGGCCAGATTGGTGGCGCCCCAGCCGCCGCGGACCGCATCGCCGGTGGCGAACGGAGAACGTCCCTGATCATATTTCCGCAGGGCTTCATAAGCTATACAGCAGGCAGAATCGTACTGCAGGGACCAGGTTTCGGAATCCTGGTGATCCACCGGCAGATAGGATCGATAAAACAGTCGGGCATTATTGGCGGCATGCAGAACCCATTTGGCAATGGGGGCCGCCAGATCATCACGGTATCGGACCGCGGGGACCAGCGCTCCGATCTGTTCAAAGGTGTTCATACAGAAGGCATAATCATTCGAACTGATCTCTCCGATCAGACCATGACAGTCATAATCTCCCCATCGGCCGACAATCATGCCCCAATTCCTGAGGTATCCGGGATCGAAACACCAGTTGACCATTTTTTCCAGATTGTAATCGGTTCCCAACTCGGCATTCATCCGAGCGGCCATATAAACCCCGTAAGCCAACTGCAATTCATAAGCCGGATTATCATTGAGACGGTTCAGATACTCCATAGCCAGCTCGGCTCCCACCCGATAGGGCGAGTGTCCGGTTATCCGATAGGCCTGATAGAGAATCCAGGCAATGGCCCCGGCGGCTTCCGGCTGATGGACTCCCGAGGCATTGGGGGTCATATCGGCCATCCGCCAGGCCCGATAATCCATCATAGGGACCGCCCAGGGCGCATCATGACCTCCCATCGCCCGGACGGCTTTCAACCACTGATCGGCCAATCCCTGGAGCTGTCCCTCAAATCCTTCCGTCTCCGGATAGAGGGCCATCAACTGAATGAAAAAAACATTCGGCATCGTCTCATACCACCAGTCATCACCGCTGGATGCCACCGGATGATTGAGATAGATATTTTCCTCGGGCCGCAGGTTGTAATAGTCGCGGCACATCCTTACCCAGTCCGTCCCAAACTGATTCCGCTTGTCGATACCCGCCAGACTGGCGCCGATCACAGCCGGCAGCGCATTGATGGCCTCTCCGGATTGCGGGTAGGGAGTCCCGACTACCGTATGCAATCCGAAGGCCGGATCGGCCGGATAGTTCCGGCCGAAGGCCTTCAGTTCCACCAGCGGTAGATACTCTCCCTGACGATGGAGATCAAATACCAGCAAATCATAATACCGGGCCACTTCTGCCCAGTCCCTCATTATATAAG
>JAGOEH010000333.1 GCA_017997825.1 Candidatus Delongbacteria bacterium
TGCCGGTATCATCCATAGCCATAGTCCCAGCCATAACCATTGAATGGATCTCATATTACCAATCCTTTCCATAAAATCAAGGTTCAATAAAGATTCTCCCGATCATTTATCATCATTCCATTACGATCCATTTGTCATTCCTCATCAGTTCATAATAATTCACTCACTATTCGCTTCTGCCGGATCGATCCATCATGATCAGTCAGTCATCATCGTTTGAATGGACTCATCACAATGTTTTATCGATTCGAGATGATAGGATCATTGTCAAGCTGTTCTCGGATGATGGATTCCAGATGCGTCACAGTCTCGGCCGCCGTAACCTGATGACGGTAAACGCTCTGAGAGGTAAAATAGTCGGCCGAACAGTCATCGATCCGGTATCCGCCAAGAAACAGTATAACGTTTCGGCCGTAACTGAGGCGCAGCATCACCTCCGAAAGGGTGCCCGGGCCCCCCGGTAAAGCAATCAGAATATCGGAACTCAGCACATTGATATGGTTCCGGCTGCCCGGTTCCCGGCCCTGATCCCCGCTCAGCGGGAGGTGGGTCCGGATCGGCAGCTCGATCCAAGGATTGGGGGGTGATGCCGTATAGCGTAAATAGGATTGTCCATCCCGCAACGCCTGATCAGCCCGGCCTTTCAGGATTCCAATCGACAACCCGGCCCGGGGTACGGTTTCACAAAAGGCTCGACTGACCTCGTCCATGACCCCCGATCCACCCCCGGTCAGTAGATGACAGCCCAAGCGGGCCGCCAACCGGCCAACCGGCCGAGCGAGTTCCGGATAGGAATCGGTTCCCGATCCCATCACCCCAATGATGCTGATCCGTGCCATCGTGATCATCTCCTTTAACCCAATAATCGGTGCGGAATTGGATCAATCGGTTATCAGCCGATGATTTTCAGACCACTGAACGCATACTATCGAAAAAAAATCGGTTTGCCCATAATGATTGGACATGATATCAAAGGATCATTCGCCGGATGGACCCCCAACCATGATAAAGGCTCCCCAATAGAAAGGGACTTCTTTGCGGTAGCGCTCACGGACGATCCGGCGCTGTTCCTGTTGGGCCTCACGAAGCGCCGAATAAGGATTGGCATGCTGCAGTAGTTTTCGATAGAACCGGGTCATCAATTCCTGGGTTTCCTGATCCGGTACCGGCCAGAGGCTCATCATGACGGATTGGGCCCCGGCAATCTGAAAAGCCCGGCGCAGGCCGTAAACGCCCTCTCCGGTTCTCACCTCCCCCACTCCGGTCTCGCAGGCACTCAATACTACCAGCTCGGTTGCCTGCAAATCCAGATCAACCGCCTCATGGGCAAACAGGATGCCGTCATTCAATCCGCGTTCCGAAAGCCGGTTGGAAGCGCCGGCCAAATACAATCCGCTGCGTAATAAGGGATTATTCCGAAACATATCGTGATCCCCTTCGTTCCCGCCATCCGGCAGCGAATCGACTCTCTCAGCCGCCGGCATAAAAAAACCATGGGTGGCAATATGCAGGACCTTGGGGGCAAGGATTCCCTTAAGATTTTCCTCGGTGGCCTTCAGCTTGGTAAATACAGTCACCGGTTGATGATCAGCCTGCAATAATGAACAAATACTATCGATCTCGGTTTGAGTCCAGGGCAGCTCCGACAGATGAGTACGGGTCAAATTATCCAAACGGGATGACTGCCGGGTTGAATCAGCGGGCAAAGCCTCCGCACTCCAAATCCCCCGAATCTCGGTCTCATCCGCCTTGAAGGTGGGATTCCCGATCAAAACCCAATCCCGATTCGGGAAACCGTTTTCCCGATGATTTACCTTTACTAAGTCGCTCAAGTTTGACATATAATGAATCTCGAAATCATCGATCAGCATTTTCCCCTGTTGATCGACCAGAATTCCGAACGAAACCGAGTTGAGCATTCCGTCCGGGGAGAGATAGATTTTATTGATCCCCTTCAGATAGGGTTCCAACGGTTTCCAGATCATTTCATACAACCGTCCCGGCTGATCAAAACGATGATAGGTTTGCTGATGGATCATGGATTTGTACTCGAAATTGAGCAGGTGATTCAACTGACTCTCGGTGCCCAGCATAACCAGAACCGGTTGCCGTCCGGCATGAGTGACAATCAGGGCGCAATAGAAAATGGTATCGGTCCAGTGTTGGTTATATAACCGGAAGGCCAGAAAATCGATCGCAGCCTGATTGGGTTTGAGCGCGGCAGCGATGTCCTGCCATTTGATCGAATCGATTCGGGGAGAATGGATGGATTGACTGGAAATGAGAGACAGCCGCCGTTCCAATGCTTCCGACTCCTGTTCCAGTACGGTTTGGCGCTTACGGCCGGCAATCGATGTATCCGTCTGACTCAGACAGAGTTTAACCAGTTCTTCCCGGGTAGACCGGAACTGTTGGAGAATAGCGGTCGCGGAGGTATCCGCCAGTGATGAGATCCGGCGTATCACCGCACTTTGGCTTGAAACGATCATGCCTTTGCGCCACAGGCTCAGATTCAGCATTTTTCCGCTGATCCGGGGATCGGTGGGATAGGCGCGGTAGGCATAGCTGTAATATTTGGAAAAAGTCTCGCTAAAAACATTCAGATAATCGTCCTTGTTTTTTTCGGAATAATAAGGAAAAAGCCGGTTGAACTGAAAGGCCAGATTGGCCAGGCATTCGTCCATCAGGGGATCGGCATCGCTCAATCGCCCCTGAAGATAGTAGAAGATAGCCAGATTGGAAAGATTGATCACCAATGAGGGATGATCCGGTCCCAACCATTTCTTTTTCATCGCCAGAGCTTTGACATACAGGGATTCGGCTTCGGAAAGGCATCCCTGGTTCTCATAAATAAAAGCCTGATTACTAATTATAGAAGCCAGTTTAAGGTTATCCAGGCCATATATCCTCCAAATAAAAATACGGGCCTGGACGAAAAG
>JAGOEH010000079.1 GCA_017997825.1 Candidatus Delongbacteria bacterium
TTTGAGGTATTTTTTATCGGTTTCTGAGAGTTCCTCTTCCCCGATGACCGAGGCCAGAGCACGCACCGATTGCACGTTGGCATAAGCGGCATAGAGCTGGCTGGCCAGATTGGGATGATCGGCGCGAGTCATCTCGCCGCCTATACAGTCCTTCATCAGACGTGATAGAGAGGGGAGCTCCTCGATCGGCGGGAATATGTTTTTGGCATGAAGTTCACGGGATAACACAATCTGGCCTTCGGTTATATATCCGGTCAGATCGGGAATCGGGTGGGTGATATCATCGTTGGGCATGGATAAGATGGGTATTTGGGTAATCGAACCATTTTTCCCCTTGATGCGCCCGGTCCGCTCATACAGTGAGGCCAAGTCGCTGTACATGTATCCGGGATAGCCTTTACGGGAAGGAATTTCTTCCCTGGCGGTGGCGATTTCGCGAAGCGCCTCGCAGTAGTTGGTCATATCGGTCATAATGACCAGCACATGGTAGTTGAGTTCGAAGGCATAGTATTCAGCGACCGTCAAGGCTGCTCGGGGGGTAAAGAGGCGTTCGATGGTCGGATCATCAGCCAGGTTCAGAAAGAGAATGACCCGGTTGAATGCTCCGGCCTGATGGAATTCTTTCATGAAAAAGTCGGCATCATCATGTTTGACGCCCATGGCGGCAAATACAATGATAAAGTTCTCGCCGGTGCCGATCTGGGCATTTTTAACAATCTGGGTGGCGATTTCATTATGAGGCAGTCCTGCACCGGTAAATATCGGCAGTTTCTGACCTCGCACCAGGGTATTCAGTCCATCGATCCCAGAGATTCCGGTCTGGATAAAATTGACCGGGTACTCACGGCAAACCGGATTGATGGACATTCCATTGACATCAATTGATTTTTCGGATGCCGGAGCCGGGTGGCCATCGATAGGCACACCGGTTCCGTTGAAGATCCGGCCCAGCATATTGGGACTGACCCCGATCGACATGGTGTGGCCCAGAAATTTTACGCGGGTATCCCGTTGGGAGAGTCCGTAAGTTCCCTCAAAAACCTGGATGGCGGCATAGTTTTCGGCTACCTCCAGAACGGTGCCATGGCGGACTCTGCCGTGCTGGTCGGTAATCTCGACCAGTTCATTATAGCCGATCATATCGGTATTCTCAATGATGATTATCGGGCCGTCAGCCCGGCTGATGCCTAAATATTCCTTATGAACCAGTTTCATACTTACCTGCCGTTATTTTGAATAGATGAGTTCAAGTTTCACAATGTCCTCGTTGATCTCCTGATAAACCTTCTGCAAGTCATCCAAGGCTTCATTAGAAAATTTGGTTTTCATCCTCAAAAGTGTTTGCAGGGAGGTTAAGGACTGGATGCGGGTCACCGGACAGCCGGCGGAGATCACGGTATGCGCTTTTTGATAAAAATGATGAATCAAATCGAACATCATCAGCTGTTTGAGGGATGAGCAGAAAGTATCGATCGGGTCGAAGGCGGCTTGCTGCAGAAAAGCGATTTTGATGATACGGGCGACTTCCAGAATCAAGCGTTGGTCATCCGGAAGGGCATCCTGGCCGACCAGCTTGACGATTTGCTGGAGCTTATCTTCCTGCTGTAAAACATCCATGCCCCAGGCTCTCATATCTTCCCAATGGTAACGATCCGAAAGTGAATCCCAGTATGATTTTACATAGGGAGCATATTGGCTGTAGCTTTCGAGCCAGGAGATGGCGGGGAAATGGCGGGCTCCGGCCAGTTCTTTATTAAGGGCCCAGAAACAACGGGTGAATCGTTTGGTATGCATGGTGACCGGTTCGGAAAAATCGCCGCCCGGAGGAGAAACGGCACCGATAATCGAGATAGAACCTTGGCGTCCGGGGACAATATCGGCCTGTCCGGCCCTTTCATAAAATTCGGCCAAACGGGAGGGCAGATAAGCCGGATAGCCTTCATCGGCCGGCATCTCTTCCAATCGACCGGAGATTTCGCGCAGCGCTTCAGCCCACCGTGAGGTGGAATCGGCCATGATGGCGACATTGTATCCCATATCCCGATAGTATTCCGCCATGGTGATGCCGGTATAGATACTGGATTCGCGTGCGGTTACCGGCATGTTCGAGGTGTTGGCGATCAGAATGGTACGTTCCATCAGGGGTCGGTTGGATTTCGGATCGATCAGATGAGGGAATTCATCCAGCACCTGGGTCATTTCGTTGCCGCGTTCACCGCATCCGATATAAACGATGATATCGGCATCACTCCATTTGGCCAACTGATGCTGAGTGACTGTCTTTCCGGTGCCGAAACCGCCCGGAATAGCGGCCACTCCTCCCTTGACGATCGGGAAGAAGAAATCGATGATCCGCTGGCCGGTCAACAATGGTAATGTAGCCCCCAGCCGAGTTTTGACCGGTCGGGATTTCCGGATCGGCCAGAACTGATGCATCGTAATGGAATGCTCTTTGCCGTTCGAATCCAGGATTACCGCGATCGGATCGTTGATGGTGTAATCTCCCTGCGGCTTGACACTCTTGACCTTACCCGATAGTCCATGGGGCAGTAGAATTTTGTGGATGATCAAAGGGGTTTCCTGGATATGTCCGATGATGCTATTGGGAGCCACGCTATCATTGATTTTGATCTGGGGTTGGAAACTCCAGCTCCGTGTTTCATCCAGAGCCAGAATATTGATACCCCGCTGGATAAACGAGGATTGACTTTGCTGATGAATCCGGTTGAGAGGCCGTTGAATGCCGTCGTATATGCTCCCGATCATTCCCGGCCCCAGTTGGGCTGAAATCGGCCGGGATGAATTGACGATCGGATCCCCAGGCCGAATTCCGCTGGTGTCTTCATAAACCTGAATGATTACATGATGGGGGAATATTTTGATGATCTCACCGATGAGATTCTCCGCTCCCACAAAAACCTGATCACCCATCTGGGGATTGGGGATTTCAACGCCCTGCACCACCGGTCCGGTGATCTTGATGATTTTGCCTTGGTTTTCTGTCATTTCTGCTCCCAGATCATTTGAAAGAGTTCGAATTTTTTCTCTTCAAACCAATTCTCGAATGCGGTAAGCAGGGTATAATCCAACAGGATATGGCGATCCAGGTTTTCGATAATCAGTCCGCCCAGCAGATGGGAATCAACTTGTATGCCGATGGTGACGGAATCGAGCTGATGGGTTTTCAAATAGGCGATGAAGGATTTCTGATCGGAAGGATTCAAGTGCACGCGGATTCCGGTACCGGTCAGGTGAGGCCGGATTTCATCCAGCAGTTTCTGGAAAAAAGGCGGGTAATCCGGGGTTTGAATCCAGGTCTCGATTTTTTCCTTCAGTCCGCTCTTGATATGATTGATAAAATGATGCTGTTCCTCTAAAAAATAAAGGTTGCGGTTCATATCGAGCTCGGCGCTTTTGGCGGCATATTCCTGGTCAATTTTGATTTTGCCTGCTGTCAGCAGTTCGGTTTTCAGCTTTTCAGCTTTTTCAATGAAAGGTTTTAGATTCCGTTCCCTGGCTTTTTCGGCCAAAGAGATGATTCCGGCTTTATCCTGATTGGCTTTTTCCAGCACGGAATCAATCATTTTCTTTAAATTCTCGTCTTGCGTCATTGCGTTACCTCTTGGGCGTGAGAAGAGCTTTCATGCCGGTTCAGGCGGGGGGTCACAATTCGAACCGGTCAAAGTTTGATGCCAACGATCTGTTGAATGTAGCGGTTCAGATCTTCTTCACGGGGTGATTCACCGGCATTGGGGATTTCCATGAACAGGGGACGGTCCAACTGTAGGTAGTCTTCGATTGTGGTTCCCATCCGCTCATGGATAAAAGCGTTAAAGATGATGAGTCCGATCTCCGGATTGGCGATAATTTCATCCAGGATGGACTGAACATCATTCAGGGATGTATCCGGTGGAATGACCCGCCCCTCGATACCGGTCAGGGCAAAGGCATTCACGGTCAGGTAATCACCTAAGATATAGAGTTTCATTATAGTTTGGTCAGAAGGATGATACTAATGATCAAGCCGTAAATCGCGATTCCTTCGGCCAGACCGACAAAAATCAGGGCGCGGCCGAACAGCTCGGGCTTTTCAGTAATGGAACCGATGGCGGCCGATCCGACATTGGATACGGCAATACCGGCGCCGATCGTTGAGAATCCGGTCGCCAGGGCAATGGCAATATAACCCAGTCCGGGGTTGATGCCTTTGCTTTCATTAACCGGTGCGGCTTCAGCCATCTTGGCATGCTTGTTTTGAGGAACCGCCGGGGCTTCTGCGATAACGCTGTCATTCTCCTGGGCGTGCGAAATCGTGATGAATACTCCGGTCAGAATCGTACATACGGCTACACCCAGAATGAACATATTTAATTGTTTAAGGAAATGCATCGTTTTAACCATCTTTTGCATAGCGGCTCCTTTTAATGTTAAGGTTGTTTGAGTGTCATGGGGCTGAATTTCATGCCGTCACCGGCATAGAATTTGGAAAAGAACTCGTAATAATGCAGCCTGAGGGTCTGAATCCCGACGACCATCCCTTCCAGCAGGATAATCAAACCGTTACCGCTGATCACACTGATCAGATCGGTAAAGGTTCCGGAATTCAACATGTCTTTAAATACCATGTTCAGCATGAAGATGGCGCTTCCCAGAGCGGCATGCGTCAGGGCAAACGCCCCGATACGGACAAAGGATATGGTATTGGTGAAATAACTCATCACCATTTCAATGATTTCGAACAACTGCTGGATGATCGATTCTTTTTCTTCATGATCGGTCGGTGTTTTCTGAAGGATCAGCCATCGGGCCAGGATATCACGAAACATGATCATGGATAGCAGAATCACCGACGAGATCAAAATATAGAGGATATTGATTTCCATGTTAAACTTCAGCATTAGGATGGCGACGATAATCAATGACCAGTAAAAAATGAAACTGATCAAACCGTTATGTCCGAACAGGGCTTCCTTCAGATTGTGCTGCATAAAAGCCTGGATGATATTCAGCAGGATGGCGACACTCAGATAGATGACACCCAACCCGATGGAGAACACCAGAAGATAGTTGATATTCTGCATGGGGTGAAACCAGAGAGGGGGGAAGACATCTTCATAGGCGAATATACTGCCGAAAAGCACGCCGAATATCATGGAAGAGAGGCCGCAGGCGAACAGAATAAAGCCTCCATCCTTGAGAAACTCGCCGCTAATCCTGCGATTAAAAGCCAGAAAAGCCCCGCTCAGGGCCAGGATGGCACCATGTCCGACATCTCCGAACATCATCCCGAAAAAAAGGAGAAATCCGATCGATACGATGACAGTCGGATCAATATCGTTGTAGCCAGGGTATCCATAGGTGGTGACCAGCAGTTGAAAGGGTTTGACAATGGCATTATGCCAGAACATGCTGGGGATTTTGCCCAGGTGGGGATACTGCTGAACCGCCTTATTGGCATCAATGGTTTCCATCAAGACCTGATCGGATTGATAGCGGCGGTTGATATACCGTTTGATTTCATCATTATACAAGGTCGGGACCCAGCCGCACACATAAATATAATGTCCGGTAGCAATCGATGACTGATACCCTTTGATCAGGGAGCGGGAATAACGCACCAGCATGGTGACCCTGCTGAGCAGCGCCATTTTATCCTCGGCCAGCTTTTTCATGTTGTACTGGAGTTCCAATAAAGTTTCCCGTCGTTCCCACAGGCTGAGTTCTATCTGATCAAGTACTTCCTTGATGGTTCCCTGGTATTTATCCGGCAATTCGACCGGGCTGAAGTTCAATCCATGGAAAATTTTTTCCAGAATCGACTGGTCTTTTTTCTGTACAAACAAGGTGATGGCTTTTCGTTGTGATGTTTCATCCCAGGTACTCATATAATAGAGATGATTTTTCAGGCTTTCTTTCAGTTTTTCAATATCCCGGGTATCGATAAAACCGAACTTGTGGGCGAAATGGCGCAAGCAGCGGAGGGTATCGACCTGAAAATCCGATCGTTCGAAACTCATCAGGTTATGGGAGTATTGGTAGAGATCGTTGATGGTGGTTTCGATATTCTCGATTCGCTGCATTGTGTGGTTGATTTCTGATCGAAGGCTTTGGATCTCCTGCATCAGGTTGCCGAAAGCTTTGGAATCATAGATGGTGCCGATCAGGTGCTGGGAATCGATGGAACCGTTTTCGAGATCGCCCGAATCGATATGGAGGGCGGATACAATTTCGTGTAAACTGGATTCCAGTTGGGTGGTATCATCGATCAGTCGGGAGAGTTCTTCAGGATGAGTCAGCGCTTTTTGATGGAATTTATCGGCCGAAGTCAGTTGGATAAACTCCTTTTCAGCCAAATACGCCATTATATAAGGGGATATTGTTTTTTCGAGAATGAGCGAAACGAAATCCATTCTGACGGTTTTGAACATACTTACTCCCGGTGGTGGGGGTAGGCGATTACCATATCGCGCAGAATGTTGGTCTCGACGCGATGATAATGCCCGTTAAATATCAGGCGGATATTTTCTGATTCAAGCTGCAGCAGCAGGAAGAAAGCCAGACAATAGGAGTACCGGAATGGGGTGCCTCCGATGGCGCGCAGGATTTCCGCGTAAAAAATCGATTTGATTTTCAGTTCGTTCAGTTGGGGCTGATGGATATCAAATACGGTGGCCATTTGATGATGTTTGAGTTTATCCGGGCAGGTGCCGTCCATAAGCTCCCGAACGTGTGTGATAATAGCGGGAGTTCCTTTATGGATCAGGTAGGTCTTGATTTCTTCACCGGACAATTTATAGACCGAGCTCAGATTGTTGATAATGATCAAATTATGATGGTCAATCCAGCTCTGCAACAGCATAAATGATCGATCATCCGCGTCAATCACTTCTAGAAGCCTAAGGGCTTCGTCGATATAGCATTGAATCAACTGGCTCTCATAGAAGATGATGGGGAGTTCCTGATGTTTTTTTTCCAGAATGGTCAGGGTTTCATGGAAGATGCCGGGAATCGACTTTTTATCGATCGATTCCGCCCGATTTTTATAATAGGAGCGAACCTGTTTCAGGACTCTGCCCAGATCGAGATACAAGTTCATAATCATTCGGAATGAGGCCATCGATCCGAAGGAAAAACGGGACAGGATGCGAATGAACTGCTCAATTTGCTGAGCCATATAGATTTCAATCCGGCGTGGGGTGTCGGCTTGAATCAAATCGCCCTTGAGGAAGGGCGCCAGGTGTTCATTCAGAATGGCCATGGCCTGATTGAAATCGGTCGATTGAAAGATCCGTTCGATCGTATTCCGGCTCAGGATAATCCGTTTGTGGTGGGCGATAATCGGATAAATGGCATAGATAGAGGCAGATATCATGATTGATTCCTCAATTGAGGTCCTTGAAGAAGAGGGCGATCAATCGGTCAAGAATGGAATCTTTCTTGTCGCGTAGAAGCTGGTTCAGCTTATATTTATAGGCCGTTTTTTCCTGTTCGAACCGGGTTACGCTTTCCTGAAACTGAGCATCGCATTCTTTTTGATGCTGCTCCAATTGGTTGGCCGTCTCCTGCCGAACCTGATCGATCATTCGGTTGCCTTGGATTTCGACTTCACTTTTGATCTGATCGGATTTTTTCCGGGCTTCCTCGATGATCTGCTGAGCCTGCAATTCGGCTTCGATGATTAATGATATACTATCCATACTATTTTTTCCGCTTCATTAATTTTCGGGTTTCTTTGACAATCAGATAGATAACAAAAACCAGGAAAAGGACTCGCAGCCCAACCCAAAGATAGATCAGCAAATCGGCGAATTGAATCATCAGCCTTCCTGGTTTTGAATAAATGAAATAAACTCATTTGTATCGGTAAAAGCAAGTACTTTTTTCCGGTTTTCATCTTTTTTGAATATCCGGGAAAAGCGGGCCAGCAGGGCAAGGTATTCGCCGGCCTTTTCCTTGGGAGCCAGCAGTAGAAGGACATAGTGGACCGGTTGTTTATCCAGAGCTCCGAAATCCAGGCTGGTTTTGAGGCTGCAGAAGGCGGCCACGAAATCTTTGACCGTATCGGTTCGCAGATGGGGGACGGCAATCTGATCATTGACGGCGCTGGTATTGATTTCTTCGCGTTCCAACAGGTTGGACAGGATGGGTTCGCGGTCTTCCAGCTTGCCGTTTTGAACTAGTTGATCGACTAGAAACTCAATCAAGTGAGTCTTGTTCTTAAAATCCTTTTTCAAGTAAACCAGATTACTTTCAAACAACTCTGAGAGTTTCAAATTTTCTCCTCCGATTCAGGGGTTATTTAAAGTAGTCCCCCCAGACGCGGTAATTGACTGGGATGGACTGTTTGTCGATGTATTCCAGTAGGTATTTTTTGATGCTTTCGGTGGTGGGGAAGGTCAGGATGTCGTTAATCATGGGCAGGGCATTTTTATAATTGATGGATCGAATAATCTGTTTGATTTCCGGGACATAGATCGGGCTGACGGATAATTCATCGATGCCCATGGCGATCAGAATGGGAACGGCCAGGGGATTGGCGGCCATATCGCCGCACATACCGACCCAGATTCCTTTGCGGTGTCCGGCGATGATGGTTTCATAGATCAGTTTTAAAACGGCCGGATTGAGAGAATCATAAAGATTGGCAATTCGCTCATTACCCCGGTCGACGGCCAGGGTATACTGAGTGAGGTCATTGGTGCCGATGCTGAAAAAATCGACCAGTTTGGCCAGTTGATCCGCTACCAGGACTGCAGACGGAATCTCGACCATGATTCCTATTTCCATATTCTCGTCAAAGGGGATCTCTTCCAAGCGTAATTGCTGTTTGGTTTCATCCAGGACGGCCAGTACCCGTTCCAGTTCGGTATATCCGGAAATCATGGGAAACATGATTTTGACATTTCCCTTGACGCTGGCCCGTAGAATAGCCCGGAGCTGTGTTTTGAAGATGTCCGGCCGGTCCAGTGAAACCCGGATGGCCCGCCAGCCCAGGAACGGATTGGATTCCTTGGGAAAATTGATATTGCTGGTGTACTTGTCGCCGCCCAGATCGAAGGTTCGGATGATGATATTTTTGGGATAGAGGTTTTTGGCCATGTAAAAGTATTCCTGGTACTGTTCCTCTTCGGTCGGCAACTGGGATCGGGTCAGATACAGATATTCGGTACGGAAGAGTCCGATGCCTTCGGCTCCGTATTTGATTATGGTTTCGACCTCGCTGGCGAATTCCGCATTGGCGCACAGTTCGATGCTGTAGGAATCGCGGGTGATGGAGGGCAGGGCGTTCAGTTCGGATAATTGAGCTTCGTAGACGGTAAGGGTAATTTTTTGTTGTTCATAATACCGGATATGCTTTTCAGTGGGATTGACAATGAGTTTTCCGTTGATGCCGTCGATGACCAGCGGCGTTTCATGGCTGATGAAGCGGGTGGCGGTCTGAAGTCCCACCACGGCCGGGATTTCCAGAGAGCGGGCCAGAATGGAAACATGACTGGAGAGGCCGCCGACATCGGTGGCTATTCCGGCCACATTTTCCTTGTTGAACATAGCGGTTTCGGATGGAGTCAGATCATGGGCGATAATAATTGAGTTGGGTTCCAGCAGGGTATAATCGGCCAGATTCTTTCCGGTCAGATTCCGCAGCACACGGCGTCGGATATCGCGCAAATCGACGACCCGTTGCTGGATCAGCTTGTTGCTGTTCTGTTTGAACTGTTCGATCAAGCCTTTTAATGTTTCAAAGAAGATGAATTCGGCATTTTTCTTCTGGGCGCGGATTTTTTTAATAATGGAAGAGCTGGCGATCACATCATCCAGCATCAGTTGCTGCGCATAAAAGATTCCCGATTCTTCGGTGATCCCGTCCAGCTTCAGCCGGTTCCGGATCATTTCAAGTTCATTCTTGGATTGTGCGACCGCTTTTTCAAAGCGGATTATTTCGGGTTCGATTTCATCGTCGGTCAGGTTTTTTTCTTCGATCAGATCTTCCGATTGATCGATGATGATGGCTTTACCGATGGAAATTCCGGGAGAAGCCGGAATTCCGTGCAGGATCTTCTCCGTAAGGTCTCCTCAATCCTCGTTAAATTTGTTTCTGAATAACTCGGCGATGGCTATAGCGGCCGATTCTTCGTCGGGTCCCTCCGTCAGCAGCAAAATCTCGGACCCCTGTTCGGCGGCCAGCATCATGACGGAAAGGATGCTTTTGCCGTTGATTTTAATGTCATCCTTCTGCAGAAAGATCTCAGAATCGAATTCCATGGCTTTCTGAACAATTTGTGAGGCGGGGCGGGCATGGATTCCCAGCTTGTTTTCGATGGTGACCAGTGTTTTTTTCACAATTGACCTCGGTTGATCGGAGAGGAGGGCGCATGCCCGGTTTGATTTTTTATGTACGACAGAATCTTTTCGTTCAGGGTATTGGGTGCATCATATCCGCTTTTTTTACTGATCAGATTCAGGGCGATGGTTTCAATGATGCTGGCCATGTTTTTTCCGGGGCGGATCGGTACTTTGACCACCGGAATCTGAATATTCAGTATCGTTTCCTTGGTTTCGGTAATGCCTAAGCGCTCGAAGTGTTCTTTTTCCGAAGCTGCGGTTAACAGAACGATAATGTCGATCTCCTTACGGCTGAGGATGGCTTTGATCCCGAAGATTTCCTTTAGATTGATGATCCCGATTCCCCGGATCTCCAGGAAATTCTGTAGAATCTCCTGAGGCTCACCGCAGAGTTTACCGTTAATGGTTTTTTTTACGACCACAATATCATCGGCGATCAGACGATATCCGAGATTGATCAGTTCAAGAGCTGTTTCGCTCTTTCCGATACCCGGTTTTCCCTGTAGCAGCATTCCAATCCCGTAAACCTCCACCAGGCATCCGTGGAGTACGGTCCGGTCTGAAAAAAATTCCCACAAATAACTGGTCAGATGGTAGAAGACCAGGTCGGTGGGTAGATCGCTCTCAAAGACCGGGATTTGAGCTTCATTCATGATCTGATAGAAAATCTCAGGTAGTCGGTTCTGGTGAGTGATGATGATACAGGGGATATCATAGGTGGCTAGCTGGTTCAGGCGGGGAACCAGATCGGATTCTGTGATTTTCAGGATATAGGTGGCTTCGGTGTTGCCGATGATCAGAATTCGTCCCTGGCTGAAGATCTCAAAATACCCGGACAGAGCCAAACTGGGCCTTGAGATATACTTACTGGTGATCTGCTTTTTCGATAAGGGTTCGTTATCGGTAACGCTCTTGAACTTCAAGGTTTCCGCATTGCCGTCAAAAAAATCTTTAACCGAAAGACAGCGGATCAGGATTTTATTCGGAGTGTTCGAGGATGGCTCCATACCGAGTTATTTATTTGGTTACATCATAGGGTTTATGATCACGAAGCTGCTCTTTCAGTTTTTTTATGCTGCGTTCCATCTTTTCAATGGTGTTGTTAATGGAAGAATACATATCATTGGTTTCGTCGCCGGCATTGAGTTCCTGTCCGGCCACTTTGATATTGATCTCGCATATGTTCCGGTATTTCTCCATATCCAGAATGACCTTGACATTCATGGTGTTGTCAAAGTATTTTTTGAGCTTGGTCAGTTCTTTGTTGATGTATTCCTGGATTCCATCGGTCAACTCGAAATGGCGGGCGGTGATGTTGACGATCATTTTCCCACTCCTTTCCTATTGTTTTTTTCTTAACCGTGAAGGGAGGATACCCATTTTTTCACGGTATTTGGTCACGGTGCGTCGAGCTACGGTCATGTTTTCCTTTTCAAGTAATTCGACCACCTGATTGTCGCTGTATGGATTTTCCTTATCTTCCTTTTCAAGCAATTGTTTGATCCGTTCCATGACCAATCGGGAGGAATGATCCTCATCATTGGCATCGTTTTTAATTTTGGCGCTGAAGAAGTATTTAAGGTTATAGACTCCATACTGGGTTTGCATGTATTTGTTATTAACGATTCGTCCGACGGTGGTTGGATGAACGCTGATCTCATCGGCGATATCTTTCAAGGTCATGGGCCTGAGAAATTCCGGTCCCCGATGGAAAAAATCGGGCTGCTTTTCCAGAATTTTTTCGGCGATTCGATAGATGGTCGATTTTCGCTGTTCGATGGCCTTGATCAGCCATACGGCCGAATTCAGACGTTCCTTCAGATAGTTTTTACTGCTTTTTACGCTTTGGTCATTATTTTGAAGCAGTCGCCGGTAGTAAGGATTGATTTTCAATTTGGGCATACCGCTGTCGTTCAAAAAAATCATGATTTTATCTTCCATCATCTCCACAAATATGTCCGGAATGACGGAATGATCGGCTTCAAAGGAAAAATTAACCCCCGGTTTCGGATCCAACAAGCTGATCCGGTGTTCAGCGATTACAACCTCTTCCTTGCTGACTCCGCAGTGTTTTGCGATCAACTGATAGCGTTTGTTTTGGAGATCATCGAAAAAATCGCGGATGATTCGGTATTCCAGCGAATCTTTTTCCTGATAATACTCCAGTTGGATTAACAGGGATTCCTGATAATTGGAAGCGGCAATTCCGATCGGATCGAAAAAGCGGATCATCCGAAGGATCTTTTCGGCGTTTTCCAAGGTCAGTTCCTCGGGATTGATTGAGATGTCGGAATCTTTGTTGATGGCATTCTGGGCCATAATCAGGATGTCATTGGCGGAATAGGGGAAAAAGCCTTCCTCATTCAGATTGCCGATGACCAGTTCTCCCAAGAAGTGCTGGGTTTCGGTGCATTTGGTCATATTGAGCTGGCTGATCAGGTGTTCGATCAGGGATTCGCCCTCCTGATCGGCCGGTTCATAGGGTGTGGTATCTTCTTTGGTGGAGATAGCACCCGAGGGGTAGTCATCTTCCATATTGATGACATACTGTTCCCAGTCGATTTCATTTTCATTGTTCTGATCGCTGTTGATATCAATTTCACTGGTCGTTTCGCCGGCTTCCTGCTCCTCGGCGTCGCTCTGTTCGTCGATGATATCTTCTTCCTCATCCAGAAACGGATTCAGTTCAACCTGTTGTTTCAGATACAGTCGCAGTTCTTCGGTAGGCATGGCGAAGAGTTCCATGAATCGCATCATGTAAAAGGACATGTTCTGGGAGAGTTTCTGGGTCTGACTGTATTTCAGATTCATGCCTGATCCTTAAGTTTCAATGATTGACAACCTTTCGTTACTATCCAATCTAAGTTAAATCACCTGAAAAATCAAGTTAAATTTTCATTGATCCTTTTTTGGGAAAACGTCTTCAGGATCGAATCATCTCTGCCATTTTTTCGGGGGTGAGTTCGACGGCATATTCCCGGAATCCCAATTCGGCGCCGGCATAAAATTTGTGGGGCATGATCTCGATATGCAGCCGATAGTGGGGATGTCCGGTTAGCTGATGCACGATAATGTTCATGGTATCGGTGCCGGCTTTGGCATAGAGTAGTTTGAGGGTTTCCACCAGGTGGAAGGAGAGGCTGTCCAGCTGGGATGGGGAGGCCTGTGAGAGGGAATCCAGTTGGAATTTGGG
>JAGOEH010000080.1 GCA_017997825.1 Candidatus Delongbacteria bacterium
GCGATCTTTGTCTTATAATCGCTGACGTCAAAATGGGTGATGTAATCAATCCCGGATTCGCCTGACAAAGCCTTGTCCCAGGTCAGACGGACATTGTTGGCCAAGGGATTGACGGTACCTAAACCGGTGATTACAACGCGTTTTCGTTCCATGAGGTCTAAATCTTACTTCTTTTCATTATTTTCGATATACTGGACGGCATCTCCGACGGTCTTGATCTGTTTGGCCTTTTCATCGGGGATTTCAATTCCGTATTCCTCTTCCAGGGCCATGATCAACTCGACGGTATCCAGGGAATCGGCGTTCAGATCATCGATAAAGGAGGCTTCGGCTGTAACTTGGTTTTCATCGACACCGAGCTGTTCAACGACGATTTCTTTGACTTTGGTAAAAACTTCGGACATGGTTTTCTCCTTTGAGGTTAAGATAGAACTAAGCCACCATCGATATGAATGACTTGGCCGGTGATATAGGAAGATTGGTCCGAGAGAAGGAACCATGCCAGTTCGGCTACCTCTTCCGGTTTCCCGGCTCGTTTCAACAGGGTTTGATCGCAATAGGATTTCTGTACATCAGGGGGTAATTCTTTGGACATATCGGTTTCGATGAAGCCCGGGGCGATAGCGTTGACCCGGATGCGGCGCATGGCCAGTTCCTTGGCCATGGAACGGTTCAAACCCAACAGGCCGGCTTTGGCGGCGGCATAATTGGATTGCCCCACATTCCCCATTACGCCGATAATGGAGGCGATGTTGACGATTGCGCCCGATTTCTGTTTGAGCATGATCCGGGCGCATTCCCGGCTGACCAGAAAGGGGCCCTTCAGATTGATGGTGAGGACCTGATCCCAGTCCTCGTCCGTCATACGGATCAGGAGCTGATCGCGGACGATTCCGGCGTTGTTGACCAGATAATCGACTCGGCCATAGCGTTCCATGATTTGGCGGAAGGCCTCACGGACAGAATCGGCGGAACTGATGTCGGTCGGGATGGACGCGGCCTGACCCGATTCAGCGGCCAGGCGTTCAATGGCGTGTTGAGCTGATTGTTGACTTCTATTCAAAATAACGCAAAAAATTTTTTCCCGGCATAAACGTTGGGTGATGGCGAAGCCGATCCCCCGATCGCCGCCGGTGACGACGGCAATTTTATTCATTCCATTTCCCCTTCGGCGTCATGTTGGCTGATCTCCTGCTCGATTCTTCGGGTGATATCCGCCCGTTTCATTTCCATGGCGGAGAAAATGGCGTTTTTGATGGCCACCGGGGTGGAGCGCCCATGACTGATTATGCATATTCCGATTACACCCATCAGAATGGCGCCGCCGTAGCTTTCATAATTGATTTTCTGTTTGACGTGCTCAAAGGCTGGTTTCATCAACAGCGCGCCGATCTTGGATTTAAAACTTTTTTTAATTCCTTCTCGTAACAGAGAATTATAAAGAACCATCAGACTTTCACTCAATTTGAGGACTATGTTGCCGACGAATCCGTCCATAACAATTACGTTGAATTTTCCGCTCAGGATATCGCGACCTTCGGCATTGCCGGCAAAATTCAGTTCCGAGCGTTCCAGCAATTGATGGGCCAGCAAGGTGACATCATTGCCTTTGCTGGATTCTTCCCCGATATTGATGATGCCGACCGTCGGTTGAGCGACGCCGATGATATGTTCGGCGTACAGGCTGCCCATATAGGCAAATTCGAGCAGATTGCGGGCTTTGCAGTCGGTATTGGCCCCGATATCGATCAGGACCACAGGAGTGCCGGTGCGGGTCGGCAGGGGGGAAGCCAGTCCCGGGCGATTGATACCGGGGATGCGTCCCAGAATGCGTAATGCAAATGCCATAACCGCTCCGGTGTTGCCGGCGGATACGGAGGCATCAACCTCTTTGTCTTTCTGGAGCTGCAGCATGATGGCCAACGAAGATTCCTTCTTCTGCCGGATGGCAAAGGAAGGCGAATCCTTCATGCTTACTTCCTGGGGACTGTGAACGACCACAATACGATCGGCCGAATAACTGTGACGGCTAAGTTCCGATTCGATTCCAGCCTGGTTGCCCACCAGATAAATTTTTTCCAGATTTTTATAGGCCTGGAGAGACAAAAGAGCAGCTTTGACATTGACTTCAATCCCAATGTCTCCACCCATTGCATCCAGTGCGATTCTCACCGATATTATTCCGCTTTAGGTGTTACGACCATCTGTTCGCCATAGTATCCGCATTCGGAACATACAAAATGAGGCCGTTTGGTTGCTCCGCAATGTGGACAATTGGACAAGGGCGGCATTTCCAGTTTCCAATTCGCTCGACGCTTGCGAGATCGGGCTTTACTGCTTTTTTTCTTTGGAACAGCCATTTGCTTATCCTCCCTTAGGTGTGATAAATTGTTTCAAGGCTTGTAAGCGGTCATCGCCCTTCTTTTGGCATTGACACCGCTCGCGATTCAAATTTATTCCGCATGTCGGGCATAACCCCCGACATGATTCCAAACATAACGGTTTCATCGGCATCGACAGGATGACCATATCCCGGATATCTTCCGACAGATCAATCTCGGTGGTTCCCAGCGGCATCGCGATAAATTCTCCGGATTCCTCGTTGTCGCGAACGTGAGCGTTGAACTGGTAAACTTTGATCATCTCATCGCGGAGCGTATACTCATAGTTTTCAAGGCATCGGCTGCAACGGATCTGTACCGTGCCCTCCAGTCGAATCTTCAGATGCAGCTCCTGGCCGATCATGTCGGCGTCCACCTGAATCCCGATCTCCCGTGTATCCGGCTCAACCTCCGGTAAATCCAAAGCTTTGATCGGGATACCGGTCTCGAATAATGTCTGTCCGTTCCGGACTCTATCAACACTAATAATCATCCATCGTCACTTTCTAAAAAAAAGAAAAGTGTCACCAATATATATTATATTTTGACTTTTGTCAATGCCTTTTTTAAAGGGTATTTCCAGCCCAATTAAATTTTTCGTTTGACTAAAATCCTAAAAAACTTTATATTACGGCATAGTGATTATAGCATTGTGCTTCGATTCTTCAGGCCGGTACCGACGTAGGCCGGAACCCATCTTGATGCTGATGGCTCGGCCGATTCGGAGGAAGCTGAATGAGATCTCAAACGGTTGGCACGTTCCATCACTAGAAAGTATCGGAAGATCATGCCGACAGGATTATCCAATCGCTTGAGCGATAACCAGGCATCCGGTGCGCGGAGGTCTGGAATCAGTGACGATGATGAATTTAAAACGCACTGATGGAGGAACCATGAGTTTACGTATAGTCGGTTTGATGATTGTCTTGGGGCTGATCGTCTCATGCGGGGGAAAGAACGGAACCGATCAAAACGGCCCCCGGTTGTCGATTATCAGTCCGCACAGTAAAGACGTGATCGATAACTTTGACCGGGCCTTCAAGCAGTATTACAAGCAGAGAACGGGTCAGGAGATAACGATGGAATGGATCGGTCAGGGCGGAACCTCGGACGATCTGAAGTTCATCCGATCGGAATTTTCCAACAAGCCCGACGGGATTGGAATCGATATGTTCTGGGGCGGCGGATTGGCGCCTCACCTGGATCTGAAGGAGCAGGGACTGTTGCAGCCGCTCTCGATCGATACGGCGATCCTGAACGGGATCCCGGCTGAACTCTCCGGGATCCCGATGTACGATCCGGAATTCTACTGGTATGGAGGATGCCTGTCGGCATTTGGGATTATATACAATAAAATGGTGCTGCAGCAGTTAGCGATGTCGGAACCGGCCGATTGGTCCGATCTGGCCAAGAAAGAGTATTTTGACTGGCTCTCGATGCCGGATGTCCGTCATAGCGGCAGTATCGAGATGATGTTTCAGATGATCCTTCAGGCTTACGGCTGGGATCAGGGCTGGGAAATATTGACCCTGATTTGTGCCAACAGCAAGCGTTTTACCCTATCCTCGATCGATGTCATCAAGGATATCACCACCGGTGATGCGGCCTGCGCGCTGAGTGTCGATTATTATGCCTGGAAACAGATCGAGACACTGGGTAAGGACAAAATCGGATACAGCCTGCCCACGGTTCATGCGGTGGTCAATCCGGACTGCATCTCGATTCTGAAGGGGTTGCCCCATCCTGATGAGAGCCGGATTTTTCTCGAATTTATGTTGTCGGAGCAGGGCCAGGCTCTGTTTTATCTGCCCCATGATCATCCCCAGGGCCCTCCCATTTCCAGTCTCTATCGTTTACCGATTCTACCAAAAGCCTATCGGGATTTTCAAGCTCAGTCCCTGATTCCGATCAATCCCTTCGACAACTATCAGATGGTCAGGTATGATGCCGTCAGAAGCCAGATGCTGTGGGATATATTCAAGGATCTTTGCGGGGTCCTGTTTATCGATAATTATAACGATCTTCACCGCTGTTGGAGCAAGATCAAAGATTCGGACGATCCGGCTCTGATCCGTGACTTGTCGGTACCTCCGATCGATTCGGTGACGATGGACAATTACGCGGCTCAGTGGCGGAAGGACGAGCTGTTCCGTAACCAAAAACTGAATGAGTGGACCAAGTTTGCAGTCGAAAAGTATTCCCGCCTGAGTAAAAAAGGCCGACCATGAATATCGTCCTGAGCGATCTGTGTAAGCAGTTCGATGATAAAATCATTCTGGATCGGATCAATCTGAGCATCAGTCAGGGCGAGTTCTTTTTTTTGCTGGGGCCTTCCGGGTGCGGAAAGACCACCTTGCTGCGGTTGATTGCCGGCCTGGAAACTCCCACCTCCGGCTCGATTTTTTTTAATGATCGGGATATCACGCGTCTGCCTCCCAATCAGCGACAGATCAGCATGGTATTCCAGAATTACGCCCTCTGGCCTCACATGACGGTGTATCAGAATACGGCCTTCGGCCTGGAACTGCAGAAGCTCAGTAAAAAGGAGCAGCGGGACCGGATCGATGAGATTCTGAGTATTGTGAGATTGCAGGGCTATGAATCATTCTATCCCAATCAATTATCCGGCGGACAGCAGCAGCGGGTGGCTCTGGCTCGGGCGCTGGTGGTTAAACCCCAGTTGTTGCTGCTGGATGAACCGCTCAGCAACCTGGATGCGGCTTTACGCAACGAGATGCGGATAGAACTGCGGCGGATCCAGAAAAAGACCAATGTAACGGCTATCTATGTCACTCATGATCAAAAAGAGGCACTGACCATGGCCGATCGAATGGCCATCATGGTGGAAGGCCGCGTCGACCAGGTGGGTGAACCTCATCAGATCTACTATTATCCCGACAATAAATTCATAGCCGGATTTATCGGCGAAGCCAATTTCATCAAGGCCGAGGTGGTTTCCTGCGATGATAACGGCTATCTGGAATTGAAGTCGGCCATCGGGCCGATCCGGGCCAAACGCCCGGAAAATTCCTCCTTCCAATCCGGCGATTCGGTTATGCTGTCGATTCGCCCATCGATGCTGACGATCTTTTCACCCGATGACCGATTAGCTCCAATCCAAAATCTGTTGGATGTCAAGGTCCGTAACAGCGTATTTCTGGGAGAAACCCAGGAATACCGGTTCAAGGTCAATGATATTCTGATGTGCGCGATTCACAGCAGTAACCGGGGAATGCCCCATTTCAAACACGGCGATCCGGTGCGGCTCCACCTTCCACCCGACGAGATCATGATCTTCCATGAAAAAAATATTTAATACCAATTATTCCCATCTGGGACTGTTATTGGCCATCTATGCCTTATTTTTTATTTTTCTGATCCTCCCGCTGGGGGATGTTTTTCAGAAATCTTTCTGGGTCAATGGGCATTTCACGTTGGAGTTTTTCCGGCTGATGGTCGACAATCCGCTGATGCAGCGGTCGATCATCAACAGTTTCGCGCTGGGTCTGGTGGTGGTTATATTTACGGCCTTATTGACGTTGCCCTTATCGGTGGTGATGACCCGTTTTGATTTCCGTTTCAAGGGATTGATGCAGGGCTTGTTGCTGGTTCCTCTGATCATGCCGCCCTTTGTCGGTGCGATCGGGATCAAGCAGTTGTTTGCCCGCTTCGGCTCGATCAATCTGCTGCTGATGAAACTGGGGATCATCGAGATGCCGATCGACTGGCTGGGATCTTCCGGATTCTGGGGTGTGGTCCTGCTGGAGGTCATCCATCTGTATCCGATCATGTATTTGAATATGGTAGCGGCGATGGCCAATATCGATCCAACCTTGGAGGAAGCGGCCTTCAATCTCTCGGCCCGATTTCCGACTGTGTTACGCCGTATCATTCTACCCCTGATCATACCCGGCTTTTTTGCCGGAGCGACCATCACCTTTATCTGGGCCTTTACCGATCTGGGCACCCCGGTGATCCTGAATTTCAAGGAAACCATCCCGGTCCAGATCTTCAACCTGGTGACCGATATCCATCAGAATCAGATGGGCTATGCCCTGGTGGTGTTCATGGCGGTGATCACCACCGTGATGTTCCTGTTATCCAAGAAGGTGATCGGGACCAAACGTTATGAGATGCTGTCCCGCGGACATATCACCGGTCGCGAGCGTCGGGTGTCATGGTGGGCTCAGATCTTTATTCTGGGATCGTTGCTGGGATTGGTGGCAGTGGCTTTATTACCTCATCTGGGCGTAGTGATGGCCTCCTTTTCGGAGAACTGGTTCGGAACGATTCTGCCCGAGCATCTGACTACCCGCTATTATGAGCAGATCGGATCCAATCCGATGGCCTATGTCAGTATCAAAAACAGTTTTTTTTACAGTATCTGCAGCGTGATTCTGGATATCATCCTGGGGATAACCATTGCCTATTTATTGACCCGGACCAAGATCCGGACCAAGGGATTGCTGGACAGTCTGTCGATGCTGCCGCTGGCCTTACCGGGACTGGTGCTGGCCTTCGGGTATGTGTCGACCTTCAGCGGGACCTGGCTGGATCCCCGTCATAATCCCACCCTGCTCCTGATCATCAGTTATTCCTTCCGGCGCATGCCCTATATGGTCCGGGCCGCCTATGCCGGATTTCAGCAGTCATCGGTCTATCTGGAGGAGGCCGCCCGTAATCTGGGAGCTTCCGTATTGACCACCATCCGACGGATCACGATTCCGCTGATCTACGCCAATCTGATTGCCGGCAGTATGATCTGTTTCGCCTATGCCATGCTGGAGGTGTCCGACAGTCTGATCCTGGCCATGAAGGAGCAGTATTTCCCGATTACTAAAGCGATTTATATGCTGTTTAGTTATGTATCCGACGGGATTTCGATCGCTTGTGTGCTGGGCGTGATCGGAATGGTGATCTTATCAGCCTCGCTGATTATAGCCGGCCGGTTCCTGGGGCAGAAACTGGGCGAGCTCTTCCGCACCGGTTGATCGATCAGCGAATTTTTATAATGAATCCTTCTCGTATGGGATGGATTTAAGGATAATTAAATACTCATTATATCGAAATAGGTTGATTATGCCGATCATTACGATTCCGGGCTTTGGTATCCAATAGCAATCAATTTTCTCGATTTTTGATAGCTTATCAATTATCAATCTTGAGAACTTTTGATAGGGCATCCTTGATTTGATCAAGACTTCCAAGTGAAATTCCGCCAATTCTTTTAATAAATCGTTCGTCTGATATTGACCTGATTTGAAAACAATCAATCGCCGATTCTTTTGAATTTACTTCTCGCCGACGGCGTTTCGCTCTCTCTCCGCTGTTTCATTTCAAAATGAGCAGTCGGCGCGTCATCGATCCTTCCCGGGTGGAGAGACGATAGAAATAGATACCCGAAGGCAGTTCGCTGCCCTTGTTATCCATTCCCGCCCAGTTCAGGCGATGCGTTCCCGCGGGCAGCCCGGGAAAAGACCGGTTCCATACGCATCGCCCCATCAGGTCGTAAACCGTTAACTCTGCGTCGGATGCGCGGCTCTGGCGCCAGGCAATCACCGTCTGCCGGTTAAAGGGGTTGGGATAATTCGCATTCAGATAAAAACCATCCATTCCATTGGGAAGTGTTGTGCTTTCTACGGCTGATCCGGTGCCTTCCTCGATCGTCAGCAATCGGTTGGGAATGACATCGGTCATGATATCGACGATGCCGGAAGGCCATCGGACATATAGCGTATCGATTTGCGAGTGTTCGCCGATGCCGAAATGCGCTTCCAAATCCTCGCGGACACGGTAATCATAGCCCCACTCTTGTGCATTCAATCGCAACCCGATCGGCTGCATCTGGCGCAGGGTGTCGCAGACTACCCGGATCACGGCCCCGATGCCCTGGGAATGGCTCTTTCGGCCCCGCAGGCGGATTCTGATCCAGTTGTTCCGATTCGGTTGCTGAAAAAAGATCCGTTTGCTCATGACATGAAAATAATCACGGGAGCCGTCGCCGTTCATATCACCGAAAACCCACATATTGTCTCTATGGAAATAGTCATAAACATCCCCATGGATGATGTTGGCCTCGATAAAATACGAGTAATACCGATCTTGCAGCCCCATATCCGATATGGTGTATACACAGAAGGCGGGATGTATTCCAATTCCACAATAAGAATTCATGAATATTTCCAGCTTCCCGTCATTGTTGAAGTCCATGGCTACGCCGTTCGCTGGCTGAATGTTGGTTGTGAAATCTCTTTGGTTGTACAAGAGATCATGCCGTTGGAAACGAACCCCCTCTATGTTTTCATGGATCATCAATCCCAGAGAATTGTATGTCAATAAATCGAGATCGCCGTCATGATCGATATCGATGAACTGAGCCGAAGCGATTGGAAAGTATCTGCTATTGAGAGAAGACCGCTGATCCGCGCTCATTTTCATAGATGCGGCATTCATCATTACAACCGGTGGGATGTCAAAATAAGCTGAATCGAGCTGCAGGCAATCAAAACCGCCCCGGCCATTGTTGCGGAAAAAGCCGTATTGAATGCCCCAAACAAACAGATCAGGCAAACAATCACCGGTGAAATCGGCGCTGACCGCACCAAACATTTCGTAGCCCAGTCGCAAAGTATCGAAATCCTCGCTCGGTAGGCGGCTGAATCGATAATCGCCTTCGTTATGAAAAAGTGATAATCTGAAGGCCTGGATTGTCTTATCGTAGTCGATAGCCAGAAAATCCAGCTTTCCGTCGCCATCGAGATCCATATATTCAAGTATGCTCATATCCAAATATCTTCCATTCATATCCGCGATACAGTGCGGATTGAAATTCCCCTGTTCATCCTGTTCCAGAACCAGATTCTCGAAGGTTTCGCGTATATTCGGCCAACCATCTAAATGTTCGATAATAATCCGCGGCAGTAGGATATCGGGCCGAAAATCCTGATTGAAATCCACAATGGAAATGTCCAGATCATAACTATCATGGGCGCTGGTATCGCCCAGGGCTTCGGAATCGGCGATCATCTCGAAGGCCGTGCCTCCGCGATTGCCGAAAAGCTTGAGCTGATGGTTATTGACGACCAGCAGATCGGGCAGCCCGTCGCCGTCGATATCCCCGATGGCCGCATTGTTGTTGGAATTGTCCGGCAACAGAGGCAGCTCACAATAGTGAGAGTCGATACCCATCGGATCGCTCCCGTCTGGGAAAATGATCAGCTCATTGTTGGTTTCGTCCAGTTCGTTAATAGCGTTATCCGGATCCAGGCTCAGCAGTAATGGCCCGGAAGGATTGTCGGGAAGCGCGATACTGAATGGGGTTTCCCGCCCACCGGCGGCAATGTTGGGGATAATCATCGAATCGATTGGTTTTCGCGCCTGGGTGACCGCATCGATGGCGGTACATCGCACCCAGGCTTCCGGCACCGGATTCAAACCGTGATTGACAATATGTAATTTTTTTTCCACTTTGCACAGCCAATCCGTGTCCGAGGTTTTACGCAATCCGTTTTCCGCGAACGCTAAATCCGGCTCTCGCCGGCAAATCACGCGCGCGCGATTGTCCCCCGCATCGGATTCCCGTGAAGAACTGAACAGATCGACAGAATATGTTATGGACTCGATGATTCGTCCCGGCTGATGACTCGGATTCAGGAGGATTTGAATTGGTGTCGCCCGGCGTTCAATATCCGCGATCTCAAGCAGGGTATCCAGTTCCGTTTCCGGGCAGAGCAATCTTAGCTTGGGCGTCGCGGCTTTCATCCAGCCATGATTGACCAAATTCAGCCACAAGGTGTCGCTGAAAGCTCCGGATAAGTCAGCGATACCGGGCTGCAGGAATATGGAATCAATGGCCAGGTCGCAGCAATTGAACACGGAATCGATCCAACAATTGTTGGAACTATCCATATCGCCGCGAATCGAATCGGGATCGAGTGAGATGCGGATCATTCCCGGCAGAGCGATCCGGGCATTCACCGCCAGGGTCAGGCGAAGCGAATCATTGAGTTTGCATAAGCCGGGCACTACAAAGGGGCCGGCAAGCGGTAGCCGGTTATCGTCTCCGTCCGCTTGCAGGAGGCTCAGGGAGGTCGGCGTCGAGGCGTAGGTTCCACTATTGCGCACCGTCAGGGAAAGCGAATCCAGCCGGTATTCCTCGGACAGGTTCCAGTGCCATTTGACGGCGGTTGAATCCAGCGACAAGTCGGGCATAAGAAGGAAATCGCGCGCGATATGATTGTTCTTACGGCATGGATCGCAAAGCAGACTGTCCCCATCGAGCTGAACATCGATACGAAAGCGACTGGGCAGGGGCATCGGCAAAATCCAGTCATGCCTGTAATCAGAATCTCCCGGCGCGATCTCGGGAATGATCGCCAGCCAAGTTTCCTGGGAACTGTCGGCCAGCATACGCATGCTCAGATGCAGGTCTCGCACGGGCAGGACACCGCGATTGGCGATGCGAAGGCGCAAGGTGTCCGCTGAGTGGATGTCGTGGGCGATACGTAGTTGATACCAAGCTGAATCAAACCCCGGATCGGGGAAAAGTGCGATCGAATCGATCTGCTGATTATTACCGCGGTCGGAATCGGTTAAAACATGTTCCGGATCGATGACTACCCGCAAGCGATTGACCGTACAGCGTGATAAATGAATAGGGACAGGCACGCGGCGCTCGCCTCCCAGTCGCATCAAACCATCGACATGGACCTGCGCCAGGGCGTTTGACGCGGGAAAGTCGCCATCGGCGTCATACACCACTAGTTCGAATTCGGGGCTATTAAAGAATCCGTAATTGATCAGATTTACGAAAATTGTATCCGGGATTGCCTCCAAAGTCGAAAGTTGATAGGATATGCGCGAGGAAACGATTGACGGGTCGCATCCCATGATCGAGGGAAGGTTTTTGCCCAGCCTCAGGGCGGGGTCGCCCAATAGATGGTAGTATTTTTCCACGCCGGAAGCTTTGATTTTGCCCATATAGAAGGCAAAGCCGAGTGTGGGCGCATGAAGGCGGAAGATCGCGTCGATATGATTCCGGTTCAGTTCCAGATTGTATTCCGGGCGGATCTCGGTCAGGCTGCCGATAAAGGCCACGGCACCTCCACCCGCTTCGCTGACCAGCATCTCTCCCAAACAACGGGATGAATCCGTGGTAAAATTGCCCGTGTGGCAGGCATAGCTCATGACAATCGGACAGCGACCGAGAGCGCGAAGCAGCGGGATATCCTCCGGGGCGAGAAGCGAATGCCAAATGCCCGCGCTGTCGGTTCCAGCCAAGCGATCGATGCCTCCATGGGATTGAAAATTGACCATATAATGTCCATGATTGAATGAACGGAACAGCGTTTCCCGCGTACTCTCCAATCCGTCTCTTTTCCATTCCGCCATACCAGCGGGATAAGAGCCGAGCAGAGAGTCGATACAACGGCGATAAAAATCTGAAACCATTTCTCCCGGATAGGCATCCGAAAAACCGTTGATCAGAGTGAGCGTATCGAGGGCAGGGGCGGTCAAGCTGGTTTCAAAGCTGTAAATTTTATCCAGAATAGTCGTCAGTTCAGTTTGATTGCGCACGGGCAAGCGTCCAACCGCCATACAGGGCAGTTTATCGTTGTAATCGATAATTCCATCGGTATTGTCATCCGTGACGCAGGCATAAAAGAAATCTCCCCCTGCCAATAACGGAATCGATTTCCCGGATTCAGCGGCGGGATGGCCCACCAATAGTAGATAAAAAGGATGAGAATCACCAAAATAATCCGAGCGCCAATGCGTATAGGCGTGAATCAGAAAGTTGCGCAACGATTGAGCCGCCGAGCTGTCCGGAAACTGCTCGACGATATCGTTCAGATTAATGATAGCACATTGATATGCGTCCCGGCGGGCGCGGTATTCCGCATGATTTTTCAGGGAAGGGAGTTGGTAGAAATCGTTGGCCGCAACGATGATATAATCGGCCGGAACATCATTTGATCGCAGATCGGTTGGAAAACGGACATCCCCCTCCCCGCGAGGGTGCCGGGCGGCGCTGAATTGTGATACGGATGCATTTGAATGGTCTATTCCTGGAGCTGTCCGAATATCGGCATTTAGATCTGAAAACAGAATCGCTGCGAGGGTTATAAAAACGAATAAGAATTTCGGCATCACATTCCCTTCATTTACAATATTTCACTGTTTTATCCATACAATCGCAACTAATCTCACCCTAAATACCGGCTGTCATTCCGTTCGAGCATGGGTGTGGGTTATATAGTCCAGCTTTTGTAACGGTAGGTGTCGGGAACATAACCGTGAATAAAGCAAAAAATGAACTCCTTTGAATTGGACCTTCAATTGAATCCGCTGTATGGCGAATAAAGCCGTTGTGATCATCAGCCAGAGTCGGATCAGTTTATTCATGGGGTTACTTCGCCAATTCCTTTATATAATCCGGAGTTACCGGATCATCCTTGAAGAAATCCCCTTTTTTGCCTTGGGAAAGGGCCCATCGATCGATCCACGATATCCCCCAATCACTATAAACCATTATTTCTGTTTGGTAGGCGCTATCCTTGAGGGCGTCATCCATGGAGATAAAATCATAGTGGTTCTTTTTCAACATTATGGTCAGCGAGTCTGTATAGATCGAATTCAATAAACTGGCGTGCAATAGGAAAATTTGGCTGATAGGTCTTCCGAACAAAAGATGGGATATTTTCTCGTAATAGATTATCTTCTTTTCAAGATAGTCGATAAAATCGTGACCGATTTGGAGCATCAGGCTTGTATCGTTTTTGACTCGGGCCCGATGGTAGGCAACGGCGAACAGGTAATCCTCATTATCGATGGTTACCGGCGCGACCGTATAATTGGCTTGAGCGAGGAAGGCTTTCAGCGAATCGGCTTTTTCCTTGGTCTGGCCGACATGGAGAAAGGGATGCCGGAAATACCTCAAGGGCTTGTGTTTATCGGCCAGCAGTTTTTTTGAGATTGTTTCGCCCTTCAGAATGTCACGGGTGTAATGATCGACCGATACGGTATTGTAATCAGGATGTGAATAGGTATGGTTACCCAGATCAAGATCGTGGTCGATCCATTTTTTGAGAAGCTCGAGTTTGAAAGGATTGAGGGTGTCGTGGGAATAGAGCTT
>JAGOEH010000081.1 GCA_017997825.1 Candidatus Delongbacteria bacterium
GGTGGAACTGATCAGGTTGTTCTGAGACTCTCTGGCCCGGCCCATGTTGGATCCAATCAGGATTTGGGCATGCTGGGCATTGGCTTTGGCCGTATATCCCACCGAAATCATTGGAGGAGGTTGCATAGGACGCTCCTTGGTTTAACGGTATCCCTATTTCTAATTTACAATGAAAAAATCATGGTGTCAAGATATTAAAAAAAACTAATCACGTGGAAGGATAGATTGAATTGTGCCATTGATGGTGTTCCGGCCGATTCGAATTGAAGCCGATTGTCCGGGGGTAATGGGAATGTCTGGATACTGAAAATACCAGTTTGACATAATCCGGTACAATTTAGCTGTAAGGATGATCCGCTTTGTTTCTTCGTCTGACGGTATGGAAACAATCCTGATTTCATAGGGGTCGGAACTGCTTGGCTCGGTTATTGTCTCGATCAGCTTTAACTGGGCGTCGTCCACTATCATTTCAATGGTGGTCGGATGGTGAGGCATCATGTTCCCTGTGGTAGTAATCAACTTGTCACGGGTATAAATGATAAATGGTAATTCCTGGGTATAATGGATCGATTGGTCGTTGTAGTAAGCGATTCTATTTCCTTTGATGTCCAGTCTGACTTCTGCCAGGTAATGCGTGCCGGTCTTCCCAAGGATTCGGCCGATAATCTCGGTTCCCGAGCCGGGATCCATCAGGAGTGCCGGCATGGCAAAGGATTCACGGGTATACAAATGGATAGCCAGGCTTTCGGAATGAGTTTCCATCTGGACCGGAAAGCTGATTTCGGCTTTCTTGGGGTGGTGATTACCCTTCAGGATCAGGGAAAGAGTGATATGATTGTTGATATTGGGATATAGGGCTGTGTTTTCGGCATAAAACAGTCCATTGGCATAGGTAATCACCATCTCGGCAGTGGCTGAAATCCGCTTCCAATTGGGATCCAGAGATTGAATGATGCAGTTGCGGGTTTTGTAGATATGACTGTGATAAAAATCACTGATGGGAGGGGTTGTGATGTGGGTGATTGTTCCGATGGATTGGCCGGATGGGTTGTAGATTGATTGTCCCGGTTTGATTTGATCGGCCTCATCGCTTCTGAGCTGATGGATGGTTACCCGGCATCGGAGGGTTTCATCATCCGGGGAGGGGGGCAGCGGATCGGCCAAATTAAAACTGCAGCTCAGCCATCGGGTTGAATCCATCCGGATGTATCCGTCCAGCCGGTTGGTGAAGGGAGAAAAATTCAGATAGTACTGATGATTGATTTGATAGAGTCGGATTAGTAATCGAGCCGTCATGGTAAGGTTGGATGAGGTGACCTCAGCGGTTTTGCGGTTGATTTTATCGGTATAACGGTAGGGTTGAATCGAGAGGATATCCTGGAATTCTGCAATCAGGCGGTTGAACTGATCGACGATCGGAGTTCCCGGTTTGATGGTGTGATGAGCGACTGCGGGAGGAATGTTGATCAGGGAATATATCGATTGGATTTCACCCCAGGCGGGATCATAATTGACCTGCCGGCCCAGCAGTTCCTGCATGGGGAAGGGGAATGCGAGCAACCTGCCGGGGTAGAACCGCTGGTGGTTGAAATAAATTGAATCAGTCCGATATTCTTCGGCATGATACCGTATTCTCATCAGGATGCTTCGCTGAGTCGAATCGGGGCGAACCATCATCCATTGAGATTGGAGATCCCGCTCCCCAGGTATCAGGACGGGGAAGGCCGAAACAATCTCACGTATTTCGAATAAAGGATTCCCGAAACGGTTTTTGACTATCAGCCCGGGTGTGAGGTGGGGTACGACGCTGTCCGGAACCGAATCAAATATAAAAAAATCATTGTATTCCTTTCGGTAAGCCAGCCGGCTCTTTTCCTCGGTCAACAAACGCTGATTGTTCAAGACCGATTTCTCGCTGCGGTAGTTCTGATAGCGTGTCCATGCTTGCCGACCGGATATCAGGAGTACCAGCAGAATGAGGATGGCCAGAAGATCATAGACATTGATCAGTTGAAAGAGTCGGCCCCGGTGATCGATCCATGGTTTCAACGGATTCCTCCAGTTGCGGATTTACAGACCGGCCTTGACCAGATCATGGATTCGGATGATTCCGATATTGATATTATTTTCGTCCAGTACCGGAAGAACGGGGATCTGAGAAGGACGGTTTTCGATCAGGTCGATGGCGTGAATGGCCAGATCATTGTCGTGCACGAAAATGGGATTCGGAGTCATGACATCATGGGCAGTCAGGGTGAAAAAGGCGTATTTGTTTTTCAATGCCCGCCGCAGATCACCGTCGGTGATGATTCCCAGCAACTGCCCCCGGTGGTTGACGATGTTGACCGCTCCCATTCGCTTTTGAGTGATGGTTTCGATCACTTCGTCCATTCCGGCTGTTTCCAGCAACTGGGGATTGTCGGGCCCGGAATGCATCACATCACTGACTTTTAGATAGTAAGCTTTGCCGATGGTTCCCCCGGGATGATTCAGGGCGAAATCCTCTATTTTAAGCTGCATCAGGAGAACCAGGCCGGCGGCGATGGCATCTCCGATCGCCAAGGAGAGCGTGGTTGAGGTCGTGGGAGCCACATGCAGCGGACAGGCCTCCTGTTCGATGTGGTAGATGATGGAATGCGTGGCCAGGGTCTGGATCGCGGAGTGATCGACTCCCACGATCGCCACAATCGGTACTCCTTTTTTTCGGACAAAGTTTAAGAGCGAAAAGAGTTCTTCCGTTTTACCGCTTTTGGACAATACAATCAGCAGATCGTCGGAATGGATGATGCCCAGATCGCCATGAATGGCTTCCACCGGATGGATAAAAATCGAAACTTTTCCGATGGAATTAAAAGTGGCGGCGATCTTCTGGGCGATGATCCCCGATTTTCCGATGCCGGATAGCAGAATTTTTCCCCGACAGTGGTGAATAAAGCGAACCGCATCGACAAACGGCTGCCCGACTTGATCGGAAAAATTCCGGATGGCTTGCCATTCGCTATTCAGAGCATTTTTAAGGGATTCCATCAACTCATGGTCATTCATGGTAGGCTTCCATCCGTTCAATGTTCGAGGCATCGACCTCCACCGAAATCGAGGCCGAAATGTTCTCGACACTGATAATCAGTTTTTTGCGATTGGGTTTGACCGTCACGACACGTCCGATAATCCCCTGGAATGGCCCTTCGAGGATTCGGACCAGAACTCCCTCCAGTCTGAGCGCTTCCAACTGAATCTTTTGAGGTTCCTGAGTCCTTTGGATCAATAGCTTGATCGAATCGATCTCATGATTGGGTATGGGTTCCGGCATATTTTTTCGGCCCACAAACTTGATGACCAGATTGTTGTTGACAATTTCATACCAGATCTCGGAATCCATCCGGCTGTTCATGAAAACATAGGAAGGGACCAGCGGTATACTGGTGATGATCCTCCCTCTGGGGTTTTTACCCGGAATGAGAGGAATATAGGATTGATATCCTTTTTTTTCCAGGATCAGGGCCAGTTTTTTCTCGCTGCGGGGTTTGGTGTAGATAGCAAACCAGTGTGGGGTTTGATAATCATCCAGCCACAATTCACTCATGGCCGGTTTTCCATTCTTTTTGGAGTGAGTCGATATTCCGGATCTTGTTGTATCCATGGAAAACAGCACCTTCATGGATAACTAAGCTTTTGGTTATGATATCACCGATCACCAACGATTCCTTTTCCAGAATGGCTTGTTCCTGGACGTTCAGATTGCCTTTGACTTTCCCGGCTATCGTTAAGGATGTGCAAGCGATCTCGGCCTGGGCGATTCCTTCCTTGCCGATGACCAGATTGCCATCGACTGTAATTTTGCCTTTAAAGCTTCCATCCAGCCGCAGATTCCCGGAAGATTGAATAACTCCTTCCATGATGGTTCCCTGGCTGATGATGGTGAGAGAAGCTGATTTGATTTCGGGGGTATCTTTAGCCATGATGGGCTCCTAATTCAGAAATGGTTTGGGATCGATGTATTTATTTTTCCCTGTACTGATGCCGAAGTGAAGATGGGGGGCTGTACTTTTCCCAGTATTGCCCGATAGCGCAATGATTTGGCCCCGGATGATCTGTTGGCCGTTTTCAACCAAAAGGGAATCATTGTGCCCATAGATCGACGATATATTATTGGTGTGCTGAATGATGACGGTTTTGCCGAAAACCGGATCGGTTCCGGCTAACAAAACGACCCCACTCTCGGCGCTTCGAATTGGAGAACGGCTGGTCAGCGCAATATCAAGGCCGAAATGTTTTTCACTTTCGCTGTATTCATTGGTCACGATTCCATGCGCCGGCCATATAAAACGCAGCGTATCTCGTTCGTCTTTATCGATCAGAATTTTGGCCTGCCGACTGTTCTGGGCATAATCACCATAGGCGGTGTCGGCAGGAAAATTGTCGTCCCGGTAGCGGCTATGCTCGCGTTGAATACCCATCAGACTGTCTATCCGGAGTTTATAGCGTTTCATTATCTCAAGCTCTCCGCTGAGGGCTCCGATGCTTTCGGTCTGTTTCATCAAAATCTGATTCTTACCCTGCAGATCTTTATAAGCAACATAGTAATGAACAACAAACATGTTGATAATGAATGAGATACAGCATAATCCCAAAAAAATGGATAATCCGGCAATGATCCGGCGTAGGATGGTATGACGGATCAGATACTGGGTCTGCCTGGCTGTTCCCTCTTCCAGTATGATGATACGGTATTGTCGCTCTTCCATTTTATGCCTCAGGCTTCAGGTTGCTGGTCAGTAACGATAAGACTTAGAATGCGGTTAAGATCATCCAGGCTGTAATAGTCAATCACAATTCGACCATGACCCTTTTCATGCTGGATTTTGACTTTGGTGCCGAAGAAATGAATCAGGCTGTTCTGGGTATGTTCAATGTAGGGATCGATCGGAGGAAGAATTTGAGCCGGGGCCTGTTTTTTAATTCGCTGGGTTTCCTGTTCCAGTTGCCGAACCGACAGTTTTTTTTCGGCACATTTAGTGGCCATCTTATCCCGGATGATGGGATCATCGATGCTGAGCAGGACCTTGGCATGTCCGGTCGAGATCCGATCCCGAGCCACCATATCACGGATTGATTCAGACAGATTTAACAACCGCATCTGGTTGGTTACCGTGACCCGATTCTTGCCGACCCGGATAGCAATTTCTTCATGGGATAATCCATACAGCTGATTGAGCTTTTCATAGGCTACGGCTTCCTCGATCGGATTGAGATTCTCCCGCTGGATATTTTCGATCAGTGCATATTCCAGCATATCCAGATCAGTATCCACATCCGTTACGATGGCTGATATATATTTGTATCCAATCGATTTTACGGCTTCCAGTCGTCGTTCTCCGGCGATCAATTCGAAACCGTCTTGAAGCTGACGCACCAGAATGGGTTGCAGGATTCCCTTTTCCCGGATAGAATTGGCCAGTTCCTCTAGAGCCTCAGGTTCCATTTCCTTTCGGGGTTGTTGCGGATTTTTTCGGATCTCATTGACATTGATTTGGAGAACCGTCTTGTTTTTTTCCAAGGAAGTCCCCAAGCTGGTGGGATTATTGGGGAATATGGAGCCTAATCCTTTACCTAATCGATCTTTACCCATTTTTTAATACTTCCTTTGCTAAATTTAGATAATTCTGGGCCCCTTTAGAAAGGATATCATACAGAACAATGGGTTTACCAAAGCTTGGGGCTTCCGCCAATCGGATGTTACGATGGATAATGGTGTGATAGAGGATATCGGGGAAATACTTTTTTATTTCGTCGACGACCTGTTGGGCGATTTTCAGGCGACTGTCGTACATGGTCAGCAGGATCCCCTCCACCGCCAGATCTGAATTGAAGTTTTGCCGGATCAATTCAATGGTATGGATCAACTGGGCCAAGCCTTCCAAGGCATAATACTCGCACTGGATGGGGATCATGACGGATCGGCTGGCGGCCAGGGCATTGATGGTAATCAATCCGAGAGAAGGGGGACAATCGATCAGGATGAAATCATAGTCGGATTCCAGGTGTCGGATGGCGTCACGCAGTTTGTATTCCCGATTTTCTTCGTTGACCAGTTCAAGTTCGGCGGCGGTTAGTTCGATATTGGCCGGCATGATCGATAGGTTGCTGATTTCAGATTGCATGATGATCGAATGAGCATCCACCTGGCCAAGCATGACATCATAGACGCTATGTCTGATTTTTTTATGGTCGATACCGAGTCCCGAGGTGGTATTGGATTGCGGATCAAAATCGATGAGCAGTACTTTTTTTTCATTGATCGATAAGGCAGCCGATAAATTGATGGCCGTCGTGGTTTTTCCGACACCACCCTTCTGGTTGGCGATCGCAATAATTTTACTCATGATTGATTGTCGTCTCCTAGAAATTTCAGTATAATGAGATTTCGGTGGTAATCCATGTTTGGCAGCAGATAATCGAAAACTTTGACGAGTTGAAAATGATGGGCCATGATTTGAGATTTAGCTTGTTTGGCCTGATCGGCGCCGTCCTCTCCGGCGTAATAAACCAGATAACCCTTATGATGGAGGAGTTTGCGCGATACGGGCAACAGTTTGTCCAGACGATATGTGCCTCGGGTTACAATCATGTCGCACCGGGTTTCGGTGGAAATCTCCTCGGCCCGCAGGTTTAAAACCCTGATTCCCCCGATTCCGGCCTCATCCAAATCCTGGACGATTTTATTTAAAAACAGAGTCCGCTTATGATTGGATTCCACCAAAAGGAGCTCCATTCCTCGGAAGGCGAATTTCAGCGGCAGTCCCGGACAGCCGTTACCGCTGCCGATATCGATGATTTTCATGCCCTCCGTGAAGGGTAAATATTTCATGATCGACAACGAATCGAGAAACATATTGGTTGCCAGATGATTCCGGCTTCCCGGAGGAAAGAGATTCAGGCGTTCATTCCAGTCGATCAGTTGCTGCAGATAATAGGCAAACAAATCCTTTTCATCCCGCCCTAGTTTGACTCCGAAGAGTAACCTGGCGGATTTTTTCAAAAGATTGATATCAGTTTTTTTTTGCATGGTGTCGTTGCTCCAGATGGATTAAAAGGACATTGATATCCGCGGGGCTGATTCCTGGGATCTCCTGAGCCTGTGATAGATTAAAGGGCTTAAATCGGCAAAATTTCTCCCGAGCCTCGATACGCAAGGTTTCCAGCTCGGCATAATTGATTTCCGGGGGAATCCGGTACTCTTCATAACGTTTGATTTTAGCCGTATGCCGCTCCTGTCTGCGAATATAGCCTTCATATTTAACCTCGGCTTCCAGACAATATGCCATATAAGCGGAACAGGCAAATGGGAGTTGGGATTGAATCATCGCCAGGCGATGCTCGGGGCGTTTCAGGAATTCATAAGCCGAAACCGATCGATGCTCAAACTGGATTCTGGATTCCTTCAATTTGTTTATATTGTAAGCTTTCCGGCGAATGAAGCTTTGATGACGCCTTAGCTCGGCTGGAGATTTCAATTGATAGTCTTTCAAATAAGTGATCATTCGTTGATCAACATTATCGTGCCTTAAATAAAGACGATTTTCAGCTAATGACGTGAACAGGCGATAGGGTTCTTGGGTTCCCTTCGAGGTCAGATCGCTGATCATGACCCCGATATAGGTATCGGTTCGGGATAAGGACAGTTCCTTTTTGTTTTTAGATCGAAGGGCGGCATTGATGCCGGCGACAATTCCTTGAGCGGCCGCTTCTTCATATCCGGAGGTTCCATTGATCTGACCGGCCAGATATAAACCCGGAACCTGTTTGGTCTCTAAGGTTGGCTTGAGTTGGGTCGGATCGAAATAATCATACTCAATGGCATAAGCCGGGCGGACCATGTCGGCCTTTTCAAATCCCGGGATCAGATGGAGCATCTCCTGCTGAACGGAGACCGGCAAAGAGGATGAGAATCCGTTGAGATAGACCGTGCTGAAATCATCGTCTTCAGGTTCAGCAAAGAGCTGATGGCGCTCGCGATCTGAAAAACGAACGACCTTATCTTCGATGGACGGACAGTACCGGGGGCCGACGCCTTTGATTACACCCTGAAAAAGGGGTGATTGATGAAGATTGGACTTGATAACCCGATGAATATCCTGATTGGTATAAACCATATAGCAGGGGAGCTGATGAAAGCTTTTGACCTTTTGACGATACTGGAATCCGAATGGGGGAGCCTCACCGGGTTGGGGGGTTAAACGGGTGAAATCGATGGTATGAGACCAGATCCGAGGGGGGGTTCCGGTTTTGAGCCGTCCGGCTGATAATCCCAAAACCTTCAGATTCTCCGCCAAGTGGTGACTGGCAAACTCATTGATTCTCCCGGCTGGATAATGCTGCATTCCAATATGAATCTGACCGTTCAGAAATGTTCCGGCGGCAACGACTACATTTTTTCCGATAATGGGTTCTCCGGATTGCAGCAGAACGCGAAACCCTTCCGGGATCGGTACCAGTTCCTCCACCATTCCTTCCCGGATCGTTAAACTGGGAAGAGTGAGCAGGTGGTTGAGCATATGCAGCTTGTACCGACTTCGGGATGCTTGGGAGCGCAGAGACCATACCGCCGGCCCCTTGGATTGATTTAAAACCCGATACTGGAGAGCCGATTGGTGAGCTGTTTTCCCAATCAGACCTCCCAATTGATCGATTTCATAAACCAGATGGCTCTTGGCTAATCCTCCGATGGCCGGATTACAGGAGAGCTCACCGATCTTATCAACCGCCATGGTGATCAATACAACCTGACATCCCAATCGGCAGCCGATAGCGGCTGCTTCGCAACCGGCATGCCCTCCACCTATCACAATCATGTCAAACACAATCACTCCTTTTAGTTCGCAATCACATTCAATAATAAAAAAAAAACTAGTTTTTGTCAAGCTGTTATTATCCTGATTTCAAAACTCCATTCCCGGCTTACGGCTTGATTTTCTGATGACTTCAGCCCCCGCTATACCCTCCGGTAACCCTGGGGTGGTATCCGGGATTCCGATTCTACCCTCAGCGTGCTCGTCACTGAAAATATAATGTGTTTTTTTGAAACCATTTTGTGCCTGGACTCGTTTAATTAGGATGGCTCCCCTTGCCGGAGTTTTGGTACCGCCATTAACCTTTTTTTGACATGAGGAGAATTTATGACCAGACTTTTAATCCTTCTCGCCTTTATGGTGTTGGGATTCAGCTGTGCCGGTTCCAATAAGCAGGTTCAGCGGATTGACGTGAATTCGGTAACGGATTTATCGGGACGATGGAATGATACCGATTCACGGCTGGTTGCCGAGGAAATGATCAACGATTGCTTGGGCCGTCCCTGGCTGGAAAGCTTTCTGAATCAGAAAGGCACCCGCCCGGTCGTTACCATCGGCCGAATTCGGAATATGACCGCCGATCATCTGGATACCGAAACCTTCAGCAAGGACTTTGAGCGGGAGCTGCTCAATTCAGGCCGGGTTCGCTTTATCGCTACCAAGTTGGAACGGGAAGATGTCCGGGATGAACGGATGGACCAGAGTGAGTTTTCCCGCAATTTTCTGACGGAAGAATCCCTGAAAAAACTGCGGAATGAGATCGGTGCCAATTATATTTTATTAGGATCGGTCAAGAGCATTACGGATCAGGTGGAAGGCAGTCAGGTCGTTTATTATCAGACGGATTTGGAGCTGATTGATGTTGAATCGGTCGAAAAAGTCTGGATCGGAACCCATAAGATCAAGAAAAGTATCAATCAGAAAAGCAGTAAATGGTGATTGAATCATTTTGGAGCCGGATAATTCCGGCCGGAATCCTGGGATTGATCCTTCTGACGGCCTGCAGCCTGATGCAATCGGGGAATGACTGGCATAAACCGGTAGCCCGGCAGATGCAGAATGGGCAGGTTGATCAGGCGGTTGCGGCGATCGAAACGGCATACCGGAATGGACGGTATGCTTCCAAGGATCGGTTTTTATATTATCTGGATGCCGGCTTGGCCTATCATTACGCTACCCAACCCGACAGCAGCAATCGACGGCTTCATCTGGCCGAGCAAACTGCGGAGGATCTCTATACCAAGAGTGTATCCCGGACCGCCCTGTCATGGCTGTGGAACGACAATGTGACCGAGTATGCAGGTGAGGATTATGAGGTATTATACACCAACCTGTTTAAAGCCTTAAATTTTGCTGCCCAAGGCCAATGGGAATCCGGGATGGTGGAAATCCGTCGGGCGGATCTCAAACTGGAGCTGCTCGAACAAAAATATGCCGATCTGGCGGCGGGTATGAATCGCAACCAGGATTCCAATAACCGGATTCCCGTGACCTATCAAGCCGAAAGGGTCAATTTTCATAATGATGCCCTGGCCCGGTATCTGAGCATGCATTTCTATGCCGCATCCGGGGATCCGGATAATGCCCGGGTGGATTATGATAAACTGGTTCGAGCTTTTGAGGATCAGCCGGCTATCTATAGCTTCCCCGTTCCGGCCGTCAATTATCAGCCGGCTCCCGGACAGGCGATCCTTAGCGTTGTGGCAATGACCGGACTTTCACCGGTTAAGGAAAAGTTCGAGCTCCGGGTGCGAGGTGATAAAACCCTGGATCTGATTCAGGTTCTCTATACCGATACCCAAAACCAGGATGCGGTCTATCACCAAATCCCCCTACGCCTGGACCAGGATTTTTATGCTAAATTGTCGATCCCGAGGGTGGTGGAACGCCCCGGTCGGATTGCCGCCATTCGGATCTATACCGGAACCCAATTGCTGGGTCAGCTGCAATTGTTGGAAAACACCTATTCGGTGGCTTTGGAAACCTTCAAAGCCAAGCAATCCTTGATTTATTTAAGAACCGTTGTCCGGGTTGTCGGTAAATTGTTGGGAGGCAATCGGCTTAAGCAAGAAGTGGATAATCCGCATTTTGACGGTTGGCTGAAAAAACTCCTGGTCGATGTCTATACCGATTGGTCGGAGAGCGCCGATATCCGATGCAGCCGTTTATTACCCGGCAAAATCTGGGTTGGGGATTTTGAGCTGCCTCCCGGCGATTATCCGGTGCGGTTGGAGTTTCTTGATGAAGGCGGATACCCGGTTTCGGTTCAAACGATTCCATCCAGTCGGGTATCGGCCGGGAGAATGAATCTGGTGGAAGCTTCTTGCTTCCAATAATCTGTCATTGTCTATCGGATTTTATTCATCGGCATCGGTTCCACATTCCATATCTTTTCTGCATATTCCCGAATGGAACGGTCACTGGAGAATTTTCCCATGCGGCTGCAATTCAAAATCGATTTCCGGGTCCATTCGGTGGAATCCAGAAAGAGCTGTTCCACCTTGTGCTGAGTGTCAATATAAGACTGGTAATCCGCCAGTAGACAATAATTATCTGTGTTCAGCAGTTCCTGGACGATCGGCTGAAAGATTCCCGGTTCTTCGCGGTTAAAATAGTTTTGGTCCAGTGAATCGATGACCCGTTTTAGTTCCGGATTATGTTCATAAGTGTGTCGGGGGTAATACCCGTTCTGTTTCAGTTCTTGGACCTGATGGGCCAGCAGCCCAAAGATAAAGATATTTTCCTCTCCGACTTCCTGGCGGATTTCAACATTCGCCCCATCCATGGTGCCGATTGTCAGGGCCCCGTTTAAAGCAAATTTCATATTCCCGGTTCCTGAAGCCTCTAATCCGGCGGTAGAGATCTGTTCGGAAAGATTGGTGGCCGGAATAATCCGTTCAGCCAGGGATACCGAATAGTTTTTTAGAAAGACAACCTTGAGGCGATCCTTGATATCCGGATCATGATTGACGGTATCAGCCACGCTGTGGATCAATTTGATGATCAATTTGGCCATGAAATAGGCGGGGGCGGCTTTCCCGGCAAAGATGACCGTGCGGGGTACCCGGTCCACCCCCGGTTCATCTTTGATTCGAAAATAGAGGGTGATGACATGCAGCAAATTCAGCAACTGTCGTTTGTATTCATGAAACCGCTTGATCTGAACATCGAAGAGCGATTCCGGATTGATGATGATCCCGGTATCCCTGGCAATATAATCCTTCAAGAGGTCTTTATTGGTCCATTTGATGGCATGCCAACTGTCCAGAAACTGGGGATTGTCAATGAATTCTTCCAGTTTTCGCAGCTCTTCCAGGCGGGTGGCCCATGACGTGCCGATCCGTTCGTCCAGAAAGAGACCCATCATGGGATTGGCAGCTTTCAACCACCGCCGGGGCGAGATTCCGTTGGTAATATTGGTGAATTTGTGCGGGTAGATCCGGTAGAACTCCGGAAAAATCAATTCTTTCAGGATTGTGGAATGAAGTTCCGCTACCCCATTGATACAGTGGGAACCAACGATGGCCAGGTTGGCCATTCGGATTCGCTTTTCCGGAAATTCCCGAATGATCGAGACCTTCTCTATAAATCCTCCGTCCTGGCAAATGCTGTTGCGAACCATATCCAGAAACCGCTGATTGATTTCGTAAATAATCTGCATATGGCGGGGAAGCAGTGTCTCCATGAGTGAAACCGGCCATTCCTCCAAGGCCTCCGGAACGACGGTATGATTGGTGTAGGCAAAGGTTTTGGTGGTGATCTCCCAGGCAAAATCCCATCCCAATCCCTCTTCGTCCAGCAGGATTCTCATCAATTCCGGAATGGCAATGACGGGATGGGTATCATTCAATTGAATGGCGGTTTTTTCCGCAAAAAGGTCATATTTTTTATGATTGATTTTATATTTACGGATAATATCCTGAAGTGAGGCCGAAACGAAAAAATACTGCTGCTTGAGCCTCAGATATTTGCCTTCTTCAGATGAATCATTGGGATAGAGGACTTTGGATATATTCTCCGATAGATTTTTGTTTTCTACCGCCGCGATATAGTTGCCGCTGTTGAACTCATGGAAGCTGAATTCGTTGGTGGCTTTGGCCTGCCATAATCGAAGGTTGTTGACCGTACTGTTGTTGTATCCCGGCACCGGAATATCATAAGCGACGGCATAGACATCATCGGTTTTAATCCAATCATACTGAAGCCGGCCCTTGTCATTTTTGCCTCGCAGTACCACTTCACCAAAAAATTTAACCCGGAATTTCAATTCGCGCCGGAATATTTCCCATGGATTTCCATAGCTTAACCAGTGATCCGGCTGTTCGGTCTGCCAGCCGTTTTCGATGGCCTGCGAGAAGATCCCGAATTCATAGCGGATTCCATAGCCGAAGGAGGGATACTGATTGGTGGCCATCGAGTCCAGGAAACAGGCCGCCAGACGACCCAATCCTCCATTGCCCAATCCCATGTCGTTCTCCATCTCCTTGATGGTTTCCAGGTTATACCCTTCCTGCTTGAGTATATTATAACACTGATCGTAATAATTCATGTTGATGAGGGTATTGCCCAATAAACGCCCCATCAGAAACTCCAACGACAGATAATAAACTCGTTTGACATCCTTTTCTTTGTATTCCTGCTGTGTTCTCAGC
>JAGOEH010000334.1 GCA_017997825.1 Candidatus Delongbacteria bacterium
CCCTTGAGTACTACTCCCCTGCCGAACGAAGCGGAACCTCTGAACGAACGAATCCGGCAGGCTCATCATCTGATCGGGACCCAGGATCGGATCAATCCCGGGGTTCAATACCGACAGATCCTGCAGGCCGCCATTCATAAGCACCGGAAACTGATGGAAAACCTGAAGCAGGATATCGAGGACAGCCGCGATGCCGACCGGTACCGGCTTTTCGGGCAACTGCTGCAAAGCAATTTTCAAGCCATTCCGCTGCAGCAGAATTCGGTCACCCTGACCAATTTCTATTCCCATGATCGGGAGCCGGTTACCATTCCGCTCAACCCCAACCATCAGCCATCCGACCAGATCGAACACTATTTCAGGAAATATAAAAAGATGAAAAAAGCGGCTGAACTTCAATCCCAGCGTATCAAGATGATCCGTCAGGAGCTGGAGGGATTTTCACTCGAACTGGAACGAATCGACCAGCTTTCACCCACCGACTTGGAACAGCGAATTAAAAAACTCCGGCAGCGGATCAATCTGTCGCCCAAAACCGGAACCGGCCAAAACGGATCCTCATGTTGTCATGAGTACCGTCTGCCGTCCGGCAAGCCGCTGTTGGTAGGCAAATCTTCCGATCAGAATGACCAGTTGACCTTCAAGGTAGCCCGCCCGTTCGATTACTGGTTTCACGCCCGGGATTTCAAGGGATCGCATGTGATTGTCCGGCTGGAAAACAAAACCGGCTCGCTTTCCCGACACGATATCGAGCTGGCGGCCGGGATTGCCGCTTATTACAGCAAAGCCCGTCATTCCACGCTGGTGCCGGTGGATTATACTCTGCGGCGCTATGTGCGGAAACCCCAGAATGCCGCTCCCGGTTTCGTCATCTTTCAGCGCGAAAAAAGCGTGATGGTCCATCCCCTGTCACCCCAGGAGCTCTTTGATCAGCTTACCCAGGAGGTTACCCCATGATACTCGGTATTCTATCCGACACCCACGATCATCTGCGCCGCGTCGAGCAGGCCATGCAGGTGTTCGAGCAGCGCCATGTTGAGCATATCCTTTTCGCCGGTGATATGGTTTCTCCCTTCGTGATCGATGTATATGCCCGCAGTAAAATCCCGGTCACCGCCGTCTACGGCAACAACGAGGGCGAAAAGGTCTTCATCAGCCAAAAATTTCACACCATCGGGAAAATATACGATGCCGCCTGTTCGCTCGAACTGGACGGCAAATCGATCTTCATGTGCCACTATGACTGGATCGCCCAAAGTCTGATCAAGAATTCAAGCTATGATATTATCATCTATGGGCATACCCACCACATCGATATCCGTGAAATCAGCGGCCGTTGGCTGATCAATCCGGGAGAAGCCTGCGGGCTCTTGACCGGCCGCGCCACAGTGGTGATCCTGGACACTACCTCCATGAAACCGGAGTTGATCGATTTACCGGAGCTTTGATCGATAACATTTAATTTACGGTTCCAACCCGCTATGTCAAATCTCTTCAACAGGCCGGGGGTAATAAAACTCCCCAAAAAAACATTCCCGATTATACCTCTTTTAATGGAATCGTTCCGATCGAATGAATCGACAAGCCTTCTCACTTCCGTAAATTATCAAGATCAGGCTTCATATTTCTATTGCCAAACCCTAAAATGTTTCGTATAATTCAGTAAACGGTTTTTTAACCAACCATTTAACGAAAGGAAAACCACCATGCGTTCCATGTGGGCATATTCGCTCATCATTTGTCTGCTGATACTCTCCTTCAACTGCAATAAACAGGATGATGCCGCCAAGGGTGAGAAAATCGCGAAAATCGGGGATAAGATCATCTACAAAAGTGATCTGGACGCCCAGATCGACAAATATATGTCTCAGATCCCGGCCGGGCAGATGTCGGAAGAAGAAAGAGCCAAAATTCGCCAGCAGTCTTTTGATCATCTCAAAGAGAACGAGATCACCAAAGCTATCCTACTGGTCAATGCCACCGATGAGGACAAAGCTATAGGCAGCGATGAAAAAGTCAATGAATACCTGACCCAGATCAGAGCCAATTTTCCCGACAGCCAGAGTTTCGCCCAGCGGCTGGAACAGAACGGTTTGACACTGGAAAAGCTGAAAGCCGACATCCGGGACCAGATGATAAACGAATCAGTTATGGCTCGGATCACTGCCGATGTCGATTCCATGCCGCCCGATTCACTGAAGGCTTATTATGACGCGCATCAGGATCAGTTCCAGGCTCAGGAACAGTACCGGGCCAGCCATATCCTGCTCAAGACCGATTCCAGCGATACCGATGTAACCCGTCAGGCCAAGAAAGACAAGCTGGCCGGCATCCTGGCTGAAGCCCGCAAAGGCAAAGATTTTGAAGCACTGGCCAAGGCCCATTCCGACTGCCCTTCCGGCAAGAATGGCGGAGATCTTCAGTTTTTCAGCCTCGGCCAAATGGTCAAACCCTTCGAAGATGCGGTAGTTGCACTTAAGATCAATGAGATCAGTGATGTCGTGGAAACCCAATTCGGTTACCATATCATCAAACTGACCGATCACAAGACGGCATCAACCATGCCGTTTGATGAGGTTAAAGGATCCATCACCAACCAGATCAAAAACCAGCGTTTTATGGATTGGCTGGAAGTCCAGAAAAAAGAACTGGACGTCATCGATTATACCCAGCAGACCAAAACCGAATAATCTTATTTTCATAGATTTATCAAGGGGACAGTCCCATTCGGGATTGTCCCCTTTTCTATTTTGACTTGACTTTTTGACTATTTTTTTGTTTAATGATGCCCAGATAGTCATGATCCAAGCCGATCGCGGCTGATCGGGCTATCACCGCCATCGTTCAAAGTTCCGGTCCACTGATCCGGAAGGTTTCTAACTAAGGGAGAAAAGGATGAAAGCAATCATCAAATCC
>JAGOEH010000335.1 GCA_017997825.1 Candidatus Delongbacteria bacterium
CTATAATTACATGCTTACCGTCGCTGTCGCCCCTTCCGAAGGAATTCAACGCCGGGAGCTTGGCATTGTAAATCTCCTTTTCGGCCGATCCCTCCCACCGGCTCACCCGGTTCAAGAGGGTTTCAAGATCGATGGATATTCCTTCCCGGCCTGCCATGACAGCCGCTCCAATCGCCCCCATACCCCCGACCGGATCCGGAATGATCAACTCATTATCGGTCAATCCGAGCACATCATGCAACGCCCTGACCAATCCCTGATTGAACGCAACTCCCCCCGTCAGAAGAACGGGTTTGATCAGCGGGAGTTGTTGGATTACCGACGCCTTGTAATTTTTCACTACGGCATACGCCAATCCCAGCAGAATATTCTCAATCTTCACGCCTTCCTGTTGGTGATGAATAATGTCCGTCTTCGCAAATACACTGCACCGGCCGGCAATCCTTGGTATTGAATCAGCTCGGGCGGCATAATCCGAATAATCCTCCAGTCTCAGATTCAATCGTGAAACCTGTTCTTCCAAAAATGATCCGGTTCCGGCTGCGCAATTGGAGTTCATGGAGACCTTGATCCCGGAACGGTTCTCTCCCTCCAGACCGGTAATATACTTGGTGTTCTGGCCCCCGATATCCATAATGGAGCATGCCTCAGGCACCCAAAATCCCGTCCCTTCGACCAACGCCGGAATCTCCTTGACCACCGTCACCCCCTCACACCCCTCAAACCGTTTACTGCCACTCCCCGTTAAGGCACCCCGTCCGATTTGTGATAAACCGAACCGCGTCTTCACCTCCTCGAGATTTCGGATCAGATGCCCCCGAATATCCCCCCGGTGTAACTCATACCGAAAATGAACCAGTCGATCACTCTCATCCAGTACCACACATTTTAACGACGAATACCCAATATCAATACCCAGTCTGAACATATCTCGTCCTTCTATCGGCCCGATTCATCATATCGCCGATTCTTTTTTAATGCCGCCATTCGTTAAATTCATTTCCGCTCGTTCCAACAGACGTGCCAATTCCTTCATCTCACCGGAACCGATCCCCATCGAAAACATCATTTTAATCCGTTCTCTGATCGCCATCAGTTCAGGCTTGATAGCCCTACCCTCATCGGTCAGAAACACCCGGAATGCCCGTTTATCCTTTTCATGCCGATCCCGGCGTATCAACCCTAGCTTCTCGAGCCTTTTCAACCCGCGCCCGATATTGCTGCGATCCACATCAATCTTATCGGAAAATTCATCCTGCATACAACCATCCGCGTCATAATAATAGATCATGTTCAGCAGACGCATCTCCGTGCTGGTCATTCCATATCGGTAAAGCTCGCGATCGGCGATCTTCCTCATCTTCTTGGAAATGCTGTGCAGGATTACAAAAACATCCCGATCCATCATGGTTATCTCCTTTCTTTTGCGTGCACACGCATATTTTAAGGCATTCAATTTTTCTTCGATTGGATATCAACGGCCGTTATCCCTCAGCGATTGCCGTAACAGAATCGAGTTCCTACATTTAATTTATGCTAAGCGGAGCATTGTCTCAGTCGGGTTTTGGCTGCATCAACCGCCTTGAGGACCGGTTCGGTTGGAGGCAAACCCGAGGAAAGTCGTTCGAGATAACGGCGTTCGTTAATAATTTCAAAACTTCTCTTGAAATTGAGATCGAAGACCCAACTGATCTGGAGCAATTTAAAATCGCTGAGGGTTTTAACATCCTGAATTTTAACGATTCGGCCGGCCTTGAGGCTTTCGACAACCCGATCGGAGACGTCGGGACGATCCGGCAGCTCGATTTCAATGGCTTCGACCACATTCAGCCCGTCATAGTGGTCGGTGACGACCCTCAGAATATCGATTTTATCGGCATCTCTCAACAATTTCAAATACAGAATGGATTCCAGGTCATGGAGGGATGGAAGAACGGCAGCGCTATGATAGGCAATGGCCATTCTAACCATTTCCCGTTCGCGATACGGCAGTCGGTGCAGCACATTATTCTTTTCGACAATTTCAAGACCAAGCCGGGCATGGTCTTCCGATTTCAGGTCGGAATAGGTACCATAGCGGGCGTACTGTTCGAAACGGCCGACATCGTGCAGAGTAGCCATTACATCAACCAGACGGCGGGCACCGCGGTTGAGATTCATCGCCTCCGCCAATTCCAAACTGTTCAGGACCACATTTTCCGTATGGATTTTTTTTAATGAAAGGGCGGAATCATATGCCTCATAGCCGGTGAAAAAACGGTCAACATACTGATCAAACCATTCTTTTATTTGTTCGACATCGGTGATAGCGATCATGGCATTCCTTTAAAACAAAACGACGTTAGGTTTTCCCGGGTATCCCAAACATGATCCGGTAACCGGGTTTATTAATAGCTTAGGTTGCGGCATCATAGCAGCGGGCCATCCATTGGTTTTCGGTGACCGAAAAATCGAATATAGCGAGGAATCTGCTGTTTAAAGTCGAGATAGGATCGGCCATATTTTCGGGTTAGAAAAGCCTCTTCTTTTAAAGCCCATCGATGTGTAATGGCGATCCACCCGATTGATAGCAGTCCCAGCATAAGGTTGGCCGGCCCAGGATTCCAACCCATCAGGTTGATTCCGAGAACAAAAAGGAATAAACCGACATACATGGGATTGCGGGAATAGCGGTATATTCCGCCGGTATTCAGGCCACCTTTGGTTTCGGCAAACGAGATCATGGCCAGGATATTAATAATAATGCCGGCCAGATAGAATACCAGTCCCAACCCATACGGAAGACCGGCGGTTACGGGAATGACCAGAGAAACGATGATTATTCCCAGCAAGGGAAGATGACCAAAAACCATCGTCATAGAGGAGTGGAAGTATAATTCGGGGTCTTCAATCGGCCTGCCACGGCGTTGATT
>JAGOEH010000082.1 GCA_017997825.1 Candidatus Delongbacteria bacterium
GCATGGGATCGAGGCTCGAAATGTGGCTGAATTTGGAATTGGTACCAATGATAAGACTAAAATCAGCGGGATTTTGCTGGAAGATGAAAAAGTGATGGGCACCGTTCATGTTGCCCTGGGAGACAATAAATCGATGGGGGGTAAAGTCCAGGTTTCCAGCCATCTGGATGGAGTTATCCGCCGTCCGTCATTCTGGCTGGATGATCGGCTGATGATGGAAAACGGGAAATTAATCCTGCCCTGACGGTGATAGCGAATTATAGGGAATCGGATCTATTACACCGGCTTCTTTAAAGGCCCGCCGCCTCAGTAAACAACTGTCGCAAACGCCACATGCCTGGTCTTGCTGCCGATAGCAGGACCAGGTATACTCAAATGGAACCCCCAATCGCATTCCCAGGCCAACAATTTCTGATTTGCTCATCCCGATCAACGGGGTGTGGATGTGGATGTCGGCTTGGACTGTGCCGGCCGCTAATGCCTGATTGAAGCCATCATAAAATTTCCGGCGGCAATCGGGGTATCCGGAACTGTCCGCTTCCACGGCACCAATATACAGGGCGGAAAGGTGATGAACTTCAGCCAGTGCTACTGCATAAGCCAGAAACAGTCCATTTCGGAATGGAACATAGGTAGTAGGTATTTCCGGATTGTTTTTGATGGTCTGATTGACGGGAATCTCAAGTTCAGGATCGACCAGGCTGGAATGCCCCAGTTGTTTGAAAAAATCCAGATGGATCACCTGCCGGTACTGAATATGATAGTGCCGGCATAAGCTTTCAAAGCTTTGTAGTTCTTTCTCTTCAGTTTTTTGACCATAATTGAAATGAAGAAAAAGGGGGGAGTGGTGCCGTTTAGCCACCAGTCCGGCAATGACGGCCGAATCCATACCTCCGCTGATCAAAGCAATTGCGTCCACTATACTCCTCTTGTTTGGTCAGGCCAGATGATCTTATGCTGTTGAATCTGCAGCCTGAGATTCATTCCGCTCCAAATAATCCATTCTGCGATCTCTCGCGGGGGTATGATTCCCCACACCGGTGATACCAGGATTTCTTCCGTGACTTGATGCTGGCATCGGCGGATAAATCCGATCATGTAATCAAAATCCTGCCGATCGGCGATTACAAATTTCAATTGATCCTGTTTCTTATTCAGACTATCAAGATTATCGATCATGAATGAACCGGCCTGACCACTGGATGGGGTTTTAACATCCATGATGATGATCAGTTCGGGAGGTGATCCGATCACGGGCAGGCTGCCGTTGGTCTCCATCAGCAGTCGGTATCCGCGGCGGATTAACTCCTGCTGAAACGGAATCAGATTGGCTTTTTGCAGCAGGGGTTCTCCTCCGGTAAACTCAATCGTACGGCAGGGATAAGGGCCAATCTGACGGATAATCTCGGTATAATCCATCCATTGACCCGGTTCTGTACAGGCATATCGGGTATCACACCATCGGCAATTCAGATTACAGCCGGCCAGCCGGATAAAAATCATCGGTAATCCAATAAAACTGGATTCTCCCTGCAAGCTGAAAAAAATCTCATTGATGTGGAGAGGATTCCCGATAGATGACGGAATACTGATCGGATTCAAAAACTTCAACCTCGTTAAGGGTGATTTCCGGTAAAGGGATGGCTTGAATGGCGCGGAACAGGACTTCGGCGATATGCTCGGCCGTAGGATTACACTGACTGAACTCCGGCAGATCGTTCAAATACTGATGATCATAGCGTTGGATCACCGGATTGATCTTTTGCTTCAATTCTTTAAAATCGATTCCCATCCCCAAGGCATTCAATCGCGGAGCCTGAAAGATCAATTTTATTTTCCAGTTGTGTCCGTGCAGTCGTGCGCAGTCTCCCGGATAGGAACGCAACTGATGAGCCGATGAAAAATGGGTGGTAATGGTTAAATAATGCATAGAACTCAAATCTTCCGGTAGTAATAGCTGTTGGTGATTACTTTTTTAACGTAATTTCGGGTTTCTTTGTAGGGGATCAATTCAATGAAAACATAGGGATTGTTGAAGCCGTATTTTTTTACCCAGCGTTTGACGGCGTTTTCCCCGGCATTGTAAGATGCAATGGCCAAAATCTGATTTTGGTCGAAATCCGCCATCAGGTTTGAGAAATAATGACATCCCAGATGAATGTTGATTTCTTTGCGGTACAAATCCTGATCCTGAAGACCGGGATATGATTTTCTACCGATTCTACGGGCTGTCGCCGGTATTAATTGCATTAATCCCAAAGCTCCGGCGGGGGAGGTAGCTCGGGGTTGAAACCAGGATTCTTCCAGCATCAGGCTATAGATAATGTCGGGTTGGAGTTTGAAGCTGTCGGTATAATGCTTGATGATCGGTGAAAATGGTTTGGGGTAATAGAGAGCCAACAGATCATGGGGCATAGTCTGTCCATACTGCTGCAGGCTATCCCTGAAATGCCTCCGCATGATTCTTAGTTGCCCCGGATACTCCTGCTGACGTTGGAAGGTGTGTGCCAGAAAATAACCGGTGGTCGGATTCGGATGATTCTGATACAGATAATTGATTTGGTAATAGGCCTCCTGAGTGAATCCGATTTCTTCGAAAAAACGATACCGGAGGTAGATGGGATTTTGCTTCAGGCTGTCGGGGGAGATGGTGGATGGAATCGGAGCGATTGGAAAACTATCGGGAAACATCTCTTGGATACTCAAACCGTAGAAACTCCCCGGAGCTAGATGGTAGGCAGTTTTTACGGCTTGCCACATGGAATCCTTTTTCCCGGAGGATTGAGCGATCAAACCCAGAAAAAAAAGAATCTGCTGATTGTTCAATTCACCGGAGGCAAAGGTTTGGGCTTGTAGCAGTCTGGCCTTAGCTTCCTTGATTCGGCTCTGATTCATCAACCGGATTCCGATTTTTAGATAGGTATTGAAAAGATAATCGGAATCGGGTGGTGTACTCTTTCGGAGTTCTTTCAGCATTGTCTCGGCCTTTGCCGGCTTATCGGCATCCAGATAATAGCTGATCATGTCATAGATCAATTCCGATCGATACTGATTGATGCCGTGACGGGACAGTTCGACGCATTCCTTCATTCGTCGTTCGTCATTTCGTTTCCAATGGATATGAAAAAGATAATAGAGTGATTTGTTGTAATAGGGGGTATCGGGATAGCCTTTGAGAATCAAACGGAATTCACGCCGAGCGGCATCAAAATTTTTCAGTTTGTAGTGGCAGAATCCCAGGTGATAGTGATAAAAAGAACGGTGGTTGGGGCGGCGGGCATTCCGTTTAATGGAAGCCAGATAGGATAATCCGCGTTTGAATTGGCCGTAGCGGATGCAGGATTCAATCCGTTTCATTTCTTCCGTCAGTGTTAATGGAATAGGGCTTCCCCGGAACAGGATGAGTTTATCCAGGGCGTAGCGATAAAAAGGATGAATCGGATTTTGAGTCACAATATGGGAGTAAATAGAATCTGCCGCCGGACGATTTTGGATTTTATCATACAATTGAGCAATCTGAATAGTCAGACTATCCCGATCGATCGGGATCAGGGAGTATCCGGAAAGCTTCAGAAAGTCCTGAAGAGATTTCCGATACTCACCCTTTTTAAGGTTTTCTTGGGCTGTATAGTGTAGAAAAACCGGTTCATAAGCTGAGTTTTCAAAATAAGGCAGTTCCTCTCTCATCTCCGGACGGCGGTATTGAACCTGTTTATAAAAAATGAAATCCTTCAGAAAATCAAGGTCGGTTCGCTGATAGTATTCCAGGGCTCTGTCGTACTGATGGTTCTGCTCGTAAAGCTTTCCGATGGTCAAGATGATCTGATGATGGACGCGGCTGGAATCCTTCACATAAGGCTCGATGGTAGTCAGGGCCCGCAGGGCGAGGGTATCGTTTTGCTGCTTAAAGGCCTGGAGCCCTGTATTTAGAAGGCTGTCGATTTCGGACTGGGTATAGGATTCCTTACAGGACAGAAGGAGCAGGATGATCGAAAACATCTTGTACAGATGAAAGCCGTTCATGATTCATCCATTGACTGCAGCCTATTTTTTATTCGTAGTATAAGGAGAACCGACGGCGATGAAGTCGAAGCCTTTGTTGACCAGGATCGGGAAATCATAGATCATTCTTCGTCCATCGATAACCAGGTAGGGAGGCTTGACGGTTTGGTCGATGGTGGAGGAGAGGCCTCGGAATTCTTCCCAATCGGTCGTTATGAAGCAGGCATCGGTATCCGAGAGGGCATCAACGGCCAGCTCGTGATAGGAAATTTTTTCAAACAGGGTATTTTCTTGAGGATTGAATACTTTTTTTGCCTCTTCCATGGCTAAGGGATCATAAGCCTTGATCTGGGCGACTCCTTTTCCGAGCAGACCTTCTACGACCTTGATGGAGGAAGCATCTCGCATATCATTGGTCCGCTGTTTGAATGAGAGACCCAGCAGAGCGATCCGTTTGTTGTTGAAATTGAATCCGGCTTCATGAACAGCGCGATCCAGCAGGTAGGTTTTCTGGTATTCATTGATATCGTAAACGGACTGAAGCAGCCGGATATCGGCGCCGGCCAGACGGAGCTGATAGATCAGAGACTGGATATCCTTTCCAAAACAACTACCTCCGGCACCATTGGATACATAAGAACCCCAGGTGGAAATGCGGGTATCCGAGGTGGCACCCATTTTCAATTTTTCCATATTGATGTTGTCCATTTTTTCAGCTACTCGGGCGCCTACCCCGTTCCAGAATGAAATGTAGGTTAACAGCAGGGTGTTGGAGATATATTTGATGGCTTCGGCTGTTTCCGGTGTGGTTTCGATATAACGGATCCGAACATGATTGTAGAATTGGTTGTAAACCCGACGCAGAATCATGAAGTCTTCTTCGGTATCGGCTCCAATCACCACTCGATCAGGCCGCCGGGATTTTTCGACAGCGTCGCCTTCGGGTAAAAATTCCGGATTGGAAGCGACTCCGACCTGATCGGCCTGATTGTTCCGTAAAATGCGCTGAAGGTGACGGGCGGTGCCGATCGGCACGGTACTCTTGTTGACCATAACGACCCGGTTCGGATTACGGCGCTGCTTCAGCAGCTTTGATAAATAGTCCGCCGCCTTATCATAATAACTCAGATCAGTAGAGCCATCCTGCTTGGGTGGAGTCGGTAAACACATGAAAATGATTTCGGCTCCCTCAATACATTCTTCAATGTTCGAGGTGAAAAACAAATACTTGTTATGGGTTTCCTGAATGATATCAGATAAAAAATTCTCATTGATATAGGATTCAATCCGCTCCTGCCGGCCGGATTGGAAGGCGGCGATTTTTTCCGGATTGATATCGTAGGCCCAGACTTCATGTCCGGATTCGGCTAATACGGCGGCGTGGGTCAATCCTACAAAACCGGTTCCGGCAACAATAATTTTCATTATTTCCTCCCTTTTACTCTGCAATCTTGACAAATAGTGCCTTAATCATTATAATGAACACCGGTTTAGTATAAGTATTATTCGGCAAAATTTCAAGCCATTTTTTATTCAAGTTGAAAATTGAGTTTATGACGTCCTGCCGATTTTCGCCCGATTCGGTTTTGTCAATCTGAAATGATGATTTGAGGGAGTTGTTATGATCATGGAAGGAATTACCTATGATTTGGGAGGGATGGGGGTGTCCGGCTGGTCTGTTGCGTCACTGGCTACGGCATTCCATATTCCCAAGGCCGGTCTGATGATGGATATAGGCTGGTTCAGTTCGGAAATGATCGAATCGACTGAATTCCTGTTTGTTTCTCATCTCCATCCCGATCATTGGTCGGCTCTAGTGGGATTTCTTTTCCAGCGTTATCTTCTCCGACAGCCCATCAAACTGATTATACCCAGTATGCAGGCCGCTGAATGGAACCATCTGCTGACGGCATTGGTTCAGAGTTCAGGACTGGACCTCCCTTACCGGATCATTCCTCTTGACCCCGGGTATGCTCTTTCCCTATCCCCCGGTTATGACTTGACCGGGTATGTAATGAGGCACAGCCGGCCGACAATGGGAATCATTATCCGGTATCTCGGCCGGCCATGGCTGGGTTATACTTCCGATACCGCATGGGAGGGTATTCTGGAGAATCCTTCTTTTTTTGAAGTTCCTTACCTTCTTACCGAATGTACCTTCATGGAACCTGAAAATGAGCCGGACGCCATCCAGCATTATCATATTCATCTTTCGCAGATCAGCCGGAATTTTTACCGCTTTCATAACCGAATGATTTACCTGGTCCATTTGGATCGTTCGCTCGGATCCGATCGGATTCAGCAGTGTTTAACTCATTATATATCAATGGATAATGGCAACAGGCTAAGAATTTGGATGACCTAAGTCCAAGCAAATCAAGAAAAAATTGCCCACTACTCGGTAAATTTTATTCCCCTACCATGATCCTATTTCATCCATCCTGCCGGTTGGAATCGAATCCGAACCGGTGAGGGATGAGGTGGCAAACAAAGATTTATTTTGGGAATTGAATGGTTTGCATCTTCTTTTCTGGGGTTGATTGTGATTAATTCCATATTGGCATAATTGATGCAATAATCCGGAATGAAACCAGGATCCAAAGAAAAGGAGTATTCTATGCGGATTAACACCAATGTAACAGCTCTAAAAGCCTATAATGCACTCTTCTTTAACACCAAGGAAATGAGTCTGGTTCAGGAGAAGTTAGCCTCCGGATACCGGATTAATTCAGCCAGTGATGATCCGGCCGGTTTTATTCTGGCCCGGAAACTGGTTGTGAGGGCCGATGGATTAGCCAATGCGGCGGATAATATTGGGACAGCCAGGAACCTGCTTGGTGTGGCCGAGGGGGGTGCGAATTCCATTTCGGATTTGATGGAAGAGATACGAAAGAATGTGATTCGAGCGGCGGATGACTCACTGACGGCTGAGGAACGGATTGAGATCCAGTCAGTGGTGGAAGAACTGGCTCAGGAAATCGATCAGATTGTGGATACAACCCGTTGGGGTGATCAGAATCTGCTGGATGGCCGATTTCAGAGTAAATTTTTTCAGACAGGTCCTGATTATACCGATCGGACCAATTTTAACATTCCGGTATCCTTCTATGCATCGGATCTGGGAATCGGAGGGAATGGATGGGAAACAGCTCAGCATGGCCAGTTGGCTGGTATGAGCATCAATGCCGGAAGTGGTGTATCATCGGTCGAGGTCTATCAGGAGAATAAATCCATTGCGGCCAATGGATTCTATCGGATCAAAACCATTCATAATGCCGCCCAGACCGGAGATAATGCCAAAGTTTATATTGAATATGACAGTAATGGATTCAATGTTACCGGAGGAACAACCTGGATCAAAGAAATCTCCTTGGAAGAGTTGAATAAGCAGGAACAGTATGCCAACAGCAGTAACGGGCTTACCAATAACGAGTATTTGATCGAGGGCTTGAAAATTTCGTTTAATCTGCCCGATAACACGGATCCGGAGAATCCGGTTTTTGGTACCCTTCAACCCAATTCGGAAACGGTATTTGAAGTGACGGGAGCCCGGACCACCATGTTGGATCTGAGTCATCATGGAAATGCTATTCAGACCCTGCAGGTGGTGAATGATATCATGAAGAAAGTCAACCATATGACGGCCAATATCGGTGCCAAGAGTCAGCGTCTGTCACTGAAGGAAGACTCGATTGCCGTAACGGAGACCAACGTCAGAGCGGCTGCCAGCCGGATCGAGGATGCGGATATGGCCAAAGAACAGCTTGAATCATCCCGGCTTCAGATCCTCCAGCAGACCGGATTATCCATGATGGCTCAGGCCATGTTCCTGCCGCAGAACCTGCTGTCGTTGTTTAAATAATTTGGAGGGTCGGAGATCGTGTGATCGCTTACCGACTGGATTCAAGTCCGAATTCCCAACCGCAGTGTGGTATGGGTTATTCCAGCCAACAATAAAAATGTGAGAGGGAATCCTGTTCGTCCAAGATCGATTCCGTATTCCAGCCGGATGAAAAATAATCCCAAGGTGATGATAACCGCCATTGCTGTTCCCAGGAAATCATATAGAAAGAGGGCCGGCGTATCGATTCGTCTTTCTTCGGTCAAATGGCCGTAAACTGCTCCCTGGAAGAGTCCCCATCCGAGCAGCCTGATTACACATACTTCCAATCCATTTTGGGGAACTAAAAAATGCAGTCCCGCTACGGCCGCTATCACAGCCGGGATCCGGTTCTTGAGGAACCATCTCCATCCATATCCTGTCATTAATCCCCCAAAAAATGCCATATTCAGCAATCCCATATTCTTAATCATCAGACCATGCTCTGCTTGATAAAGCTGGAGATTATACAGAAAATAGCTGAGCGAGGTAACGCCGATCAGAAACAACAGGGCCTGGGGAGATTTCCGTCGGCGATACAAAAGGATGATTCCGCCAAGTATGGCCATAATTCCAAGGGTGATACTCCCTCGAATCCAATTAATCCAGGATTTTCGATCCTGACCCAACAAGGCTGATTTTTGGATTAAATAATGAAGTCCATTTTGACGGGTGATGGTGCTCGATTGCATTTGTTCCAGGAAAAGTGAATTTCGAAGGTCCGATAAAAAATGGGGAAAAAGTTGTTCTGGTCCCCGCAGGGTCGAACGTTGACGAAACCGGGCTATGATTCGTTCCGGATTGATCCGATAATTCGGATTCATTCCCACCATCAGAAGTGTAAAATCGGTATGGATAACATGGACCATCGGATAGTGCCGTTTGAATTCCTGATATAAGCCGGCCCAGAAATTGGATTCGGCGTCTGAGATATAGTTTTCCGGAATCGGCAATTTGATGATAGCTAATCCGTCCGGGGAGAGGGAAAACCGGGTTCGGGTCAGATAGTGGTAGAACTGGACAGCGGCTGATGAAACCGGCATTTCGCCTTCGATTAGAATCAGATCGAAGCGGGAAATAGGCCGGCTTAAGGCTTGTTGAGGCGTTAAAAACAAGCGTTCCGGAGTAATCGAAATATCAGGTGGATGCAGATATTCCATCAGTTTTCGGTCATGTTCCTGCCAATAAAAATGTAGTTCCGGATAATAAGTCAAATGATGCATCAGATGATCATTTTCCGGACGGATTAAAAGAACGCGGCCGATTTGATCGGGAAGCGATATCGCCAGATCAAACCAGGCCAGTGTTCCAGGCAAATCATTTCCGGATTTGATGAGGTGATTATCTCGATAATAAAGTGTATCGGAAGGCAACACCAACCGATAGAGCCCATGATAGGGGGTTTGACGAATGGTAAGCTTAAGATGTCGATTCAGTAAAACCTGGGCGCTAATTAATCCTATCAAGAGGATTCCATATCCTCCGAACCGGAAGACGATTGGAACGGATGAACGCTTCTGATCCGTCTGGGGTTTTATGCTGATCCATACCAGAGCCGACGAGATGAAAAAGAGGCTGAGACAATGAATAAGGGGATAGGGAACCAGGTGGAGGATGGAATAAAACAGGATACCGGCGCAAAAGCTGCCGGCGCTGTCGATCAGGTACAGATTGGGTTGAGAGGGGTTTTTTCGGATTGCATTTCCCAGTTCCATTCCCCAGGCAAGATTGGCCGGTAGCAGGAGGATAAGTAAACAAAGGCATTGAAACGTGACGGTGAAAACCTGAAACAGCAGGAGACCCAGAGCGGCATACATAATCGATACCGCATTGATTCCCAACCACTGCCAAATCGGGAGTACCCATAAGGCGGTATTTCTAAAGTCTGATGGAAATGTAATTACCGTTCCGAGGGCTAATGAGAGAAAAATGATAAAGTAAGTGAAGGTCAACAGCAGATTGGGTTGAGCCGATAATAGCGCGATCTGGCGGAAGAAAAAAAGATTCCCGGCCGTTGTTCCTAATCCGATCAGGAAAACCGGCAGGTTATGGATTAATACTCTCGAATATATCATCCAATTGGTGGTTTTCATACAACTGGACAAAAATCTGAACCAGCTTGGGATCAAAGTGACTGGATTGACAACGGATTAATTCCTCAATGGCTTTCGGGATCGGCATGGCTTTTCGGTAGGTCCGGCTGGTCGTCATGGCATCGAATGCATCCGCAATCGAAGTTATCCGCCCCTCAATCGGTATCTCTTCTCCCTTTAGCTGGAATGGATATCCGCTCCCATCATATTTTTCATGGTGATAGAGAATATAGTTTTCCACTTCCTTCAGTTCTTCAATGCTGCCGATGATGCGATATCCGATCTGGTTGTGGGTTTTGATGATAGTATATTCTTCTTCCGTCAACTTCTCGGTTTTATTCAGAATACTGTCACTGATGCCGATTTTACCAATATCATGTAGAATCCCTCCGATTGAGGCATACTGAAGTCTTTCTTCATTCCAGCCCAAATGACGAGCCATCCGATAGATATACTGGGATACCCTTTCGGTATGTCCGCCGGTGTATTCATCCCGGGCTTCAATGGTGGCACCCAGGGTTTTTATGGTGTTCAGGAACATCTGTTTGAGATGATCGACCAGATTGGCATTCAGTATCGCGGTAACCCCGGATTCAGCCATGGCTCTCAGCATGAACAGATCCGTTTCACTGAAATTAGAGGGTTTGTTGAAGGTGAAAAAAGCTCCTTTGATCTTATCACTTCCGAGCAACGGAACTCCCATATAATTATAAATCCGATCATCCGAAGAATTAAAAAAAATATCGCCGAGCTCAGACCGATTCTTTTTGATCATTTGGGATTCGGTGGAAAACACTCGAAGATAATCCCGGAATTCATCCTGTCGCTGGGAATAATGAAGGATATCCTCCAACCGTCGATATTCGGATGATGGATTCTCATCACTCAATAGATCCTCGAGCAAATCATCGCTGAAGCTGATCTGTTCATTATCTTTGTTGTAAAAATAGATCAATGCGAATTCTGTATTTAAAAGATGGCATACATCATTGACTATTTCTTTCAGAATTCTCTGAATATCGAGGGTCGAGTGGATCTTTCTCGTTATTTCCCGAATCTGATCCAACACGACCGAATGTAGTTGAAGATCATCATACAATCGATTCAGATCATTCAGGGTCTTGTCATAGTCCTTGTTTTTTTGCTGAAGCTGATCCACCATCATTTGATTGGTAATAATCGGTACAATCAGATTGCTGTAAAGATGCATGGCAATCTTGATATGAAAGAATTCTTCCGGCAGATGATCCGTATAATAACCAGCCAACAATCCGATGATTTTATCCTTGCGGCGCAGGGTATAAAACAGTATGGTGGTGGCGCCGGTCAATTCCTTAAGAAAAGGAGAATTCGGGGTGATGGTGTATAAGAAGAAATCACTTTTTCCTTTAAACAGGCAGGGAATCTGGTTTTCAACTTTTTCAAGATTGAGAGGATGAACCAGTTGAATCTGATTGGGGTTGTTGCAAAAGTAGTAGTTTCCATTTTCTATAAAATAACACGCTGTAGCTGTGAACGGATAGATCATATTCAGGCTCTTTAGGAATGAAAAAACCACCTCTTGAATATCTCGGCAATAGTAAGTGTTTTTAATCAGATCCAAAATTCCGCTAACGATCAGGGAGTTTTCATCTCGAAAATCTTTCATGGGGATAACGGATTTGGGATGATTATGATGTTCCTGGAAAAACGAGAGGCTTTGGGATAGATCCGAAATTTGGGGCTCCAGGTTGATTCCATCCTGTACGATCTCTTTCCATAACTCCATTGGATTGATGCTGAGGGGATGAATCCGGTGAATGGTCATGCCGTTGATGACCGGCATAATATCTGAAATAGCGAGGGTTTCATCGAAAAGATAGATCAGGCGGGGTTTATATCGAATCCCACCCAGAAAATCCGCCAAAGCCATCAGATCATCGGGCAATGTTGAGTTGAAGATGATATAGTCCAAGATGATATCGTTGGGAAGGGAGTGTGAGTTGATAAAAAATTTAACCTGATAATGGCTGGTTGTCTCGGCGGCAAATTTAAAGAAAAAACCTGAATCTTGAAGGATACCGATATACTTGTTATAACTCATAAGCGTTTGAACCTAAAAAAACGGATCAGCAGGATGGAAACCTCATACAGCAATAAAAGGGGTGCGGCCATCAAAACTTGACTGATAACGTCAGGCGGCGTGAGGATACCGGCCATGATAAAGATAACGATCATGGCATAAGGTCTGATTTTACTCATGAAGGTATGGGTTAACAATCCCATTTTGGCTAATACGATCGATACGATCGGCAACTGAAAGACCAAGCCGAAGATCAGAATCAGTTGAACCACAAAGCCGATATATTCATTGATTTCAAGTTGGGGTTTGATGCCTTCGATGGTCATGGAGAGCAGGAAATTTAAGCCCAGGGGGAGTATGACAAAAAAAGCGAAAGCGCCGCCGACTCCGAAGCAGACGACCGTTGAAAAGATAACGGCATAGATGAATCGTTTTTCCCGTTGATAGAGACCGGGGGAAACAAAGGACCAGAGCTGGTAGAATACAATCGGCAGGGAACAGATAAATCCTCCGACCAATGCTATGGTGGTTTTTACCATAAACATGCCGGCCGGTTTTAGGTAAACGATATCGGGTTGGGGATTGAGTTTCCAGAGAGGGAATTTTAGCCAGTTCAGAATCTGATCGGATTGCCAGAATACAAGAATGGAAAAGATAAAGATGGCTCCGATCGATTTGATGATTTTCCAGCGAAGTTCTTCCAGATGATCGATAAAGCTCATTTCATCGGATTGTTTGAATAGATTCATCCTACTCTGATCCTGGTGGGTTAACCGGTTGGATTGGATCGGAACGGGGATTGATCAGGAATGCTCATCGCTTAAATACCCCAGGGCTCCGAAAATACCGATCGCTTTGACCGGGCAGACGGGTTGGCACAATCCGCAGCCGATGCATTTGGTTTTGTCGATCTGGTGTTTTTTTTCATTTTCACCGCTAATGGCTTTGACCGGACAGACCGAGACGCATTGCCCGCATCCGGTGCATTTGGTATCGATAAAAAATTTGCTGCGCTGTTTGATACGGTCGCGATAGGAGCCTGTCGGGCAGACGGAGACGCAGATTCCGCAACTGATGCAGCGTTGGTAGTCGATGACGGGCAGGTTATTAACCATCTGGATCGCCTGGACCGGGCATTTTTTTACACAGAGTCCGCAGCTGATGCATCCTTTGGAGCAATAATCCTTGACGGTTTTGCCTTTGTCCCGGGATGAACATCCGAGATAGACCTTATAGATTTTAGATTTGAGTTCCAGGATTTGTTTGGGGCAGATGGCG
>JAGOEH010000001.1 GCA_017997825.1 Candidatus Delongbacteria bacterium
GTTTCGGATATCTGGGTACGTTCTTACGATTACGGTTATGCTGCAGGCGAATACTCCACCCCTCATTCCTATTTTACCTACGGACAGGACTGGAGCGGCCCGATCGTCGGTCCATACCTGATCTCCTGGGGCTCCGGCAGCTATTACGGGGATGCCCTGATGAAGATCGTGTTCGAATACCCGAACGGAACACCGCCTCAGGTACTCGGCATGACCCGTCCCAACAACACCTATGACCTGGCCGGAAACAAAAGTGTAACGGCTACCATCGCTGATGCCGATGGAACTATTGCTTCCGCCAACCTGATGTATGCGGTTAGCGCCGGTGCCGCCACCTATCAGAGTGTGGCTATGACTTATAACGACACCAAGGGGACCTGGACCGGAACGATCAGCGGTTCTTTCGCGGCCGGTGATACGGTTTACTATTATGTCGAAGCCACCGATAACGACGGTAAAGCCCGTAATAACCAGAGTGGTAAGCAGTATTTCCGCATCATGGCTCCCGAAAATGCCCAGGCCCAGATCCTGGTTGTCCTGGAAAGCGAAGATGACCAGGCCGTGTATGAGACGATTCTGGCTAAACTGGGTAAACAGTATGAACTCTGGGTTGTGCCGGACAATAATGGAATCGACGCCACCATCATCGCTCATCCTCAGTGGAAAACCATTCTGTGGAACGCTCACGGCTCAGCGTACATGTTCTATCCGCAGTACACCAAAGACGTACTGGCGAATTACAAGCCTATCTGGAAGCAGATCTTTACCTTTCTGGATAACGGCGGGAGTCTCTTCTATTCCGACTACGATTATTTCTATACCTGCGCCAGTGGAACAGATTCGACCATGGATCTGGCCGGAACATCAGTCGGCGTGAGTATTGGCAAAGTCGGGGAAACCCATGCCGGTTACAGCTACTTTGGGGTCCAAACGTTCTGGAGCGATCCGTGTCTTGTCACGGATGCTTATTATCCCAAGGGCGAAAAAGACTTTGCCGGCGTTGCTTCCGATCCGATCACCAATGACTGGGCGAGCACTGATCTGACGGCGGTCGATCGTACCGATCACTGGGGTGATTATGTCGAAGTCGCTCCCAACTCCAAAAAGATTCTGACCGGTAAGGCCTACGGCTACGACGTTGGTACCCGTACCTCCAACGGTACCTGGGCCACTGTCTTCCTGCCCTGGAATTTTTCGATTTTGGCCGATACCACCGGCGGTGCCAATACCTCGCCGGATGCCGAAAAACTTATGAAAAACATCCTGGATTACCTGGATGCCAAAACCAGCGGTATCGACGATGATCCCTTCTATACCAATCCGATGCGAACGGAGCTGTTCAGCAACTATCCCAACCCGTTCAACCCGACTACTGAACTCTCCTTCAGCCTGGCCCAGGCCGGAACGGTTCAGCTCGAAATCTACGATATCGTCGGCCAGAAGGTCAAAACCCTGGTCAACGACTACAAATCGGTCGGAACCTATCGTCTAAGCTGGAACGGTTTGGATGATTCCGGGAATAAAGTGTCGTCCGGCGTCTATTTCTATCGCCTCAAAACCGCCGATTACACTAAAACCCAGAAAATGATGTTCCTGAAATAATTCAGTTTCATTGATCAACCCCAGGGGGTATTCCAGCCGGAATACCCCCTTTTTTTATTGTAGCGGGAATCGAATCTCTTATCTGTTGACAAACATGGGTGTCTAAATTATATTGGATTAAGCTTCAATCGTATGGAATAATCAGGTCTCGACATTCCGGTTCGCTATTCGCTATACCAATGATTGGGCATCATGGACCGGATGGAGACCATCATGCTGATGATGAATAAAGGAATGAACCATGGACTATGCCGTAATTTTAGCTGGAGGTAAGGGGGAACGGTTGTGGCCGCTGAGTCGACGAGAGCAGCCCAAACAACTGGTCCGGGTTTTCAGCCGTCTGACCATGCTGGAAGAAACCTTAAAACGGTTGGAAGGCCTGATACCGATCGAACAAACGGTGATTGTGTGTAATGGATTTCTGGCCGAAAAAATAAAACGATCCATACCCGCTTTGGATCACCGGAATTTTGTCGTAGAACCCCAGGGCCGCAATTCCGCCCCGGCCCTCTATCTGGCGGCGGCCTGCCTCGAAAAACGGGATCCGGATTCCTCGATGGTGGTCCTCACCTCGGATCATTACATAACCCCGCCGGACCTGTTCCAGCAAACCATCAATCAAGCCCTCCGGCTTGCCCGGGATAAACAGGCTTTGGTAACCCTCGGCATTCCGCCGCGCTATCCTGAAACCGGCTACGGCTATATTATCACCCATCCGGATGGGCGGGTGGAACGATTTGCCGAAAAGCCCGATCACGATACGGCGGTTGCCTATATCCGCCAGGGGAATACCTACTGGAACAGCGGGATGTTCATCTGGGAGACCCGCCGCTTGATCCAGGCTCTTGAAACTTATCAGCCGGCCGATTATCGGATCTGGAAGGATTTGATGGAACTGCCCGAAGCCGATCTGATGGCCGGGCATACCCAATCGGTTTTCAGCCGTTTCACTGCCACCTCCATCGATTATGCCGTCATGGAAAAGGCCGACAATGTATGGTGCATCCCCGCCGCCTTCGAGTGGAATGACGTCGGTTCATGGCTTTCCCTTCAGACTATCGCCGCCATGGATGCCGATCATAATATCATCTCCGAATTAATGGCGACTATCGACAGTCATGACAATATCTTCTATTCCCCGGATCATCTGATCGCCGCCATTGGCATCCATGACCTGGTTGTTGTTTCGATCGGACAAATCACGCTGGTCTGCCCCAAGGATCGGGCCCAGGATGTCAAGAAAATACTGGCGATGATGGCCGCTAACCCTAAACTGGAAGAGCATTTGTGATTAAACGGCACCTGATTTATAACCTGATCCTGTGGATGGGACTGATTTCCATTACGTGGGCCCAGCCCTCATCCGAGATGCGTAAGGTATGGCTCTTTTTAACCGATAAAGGGCCACATCGATTGGAGCGTCTGGAGCGTTCCGCTCAAGCTCTGCCTGAATGCCGGCGGCAATGGCGGAGTCGTTTTATGAGGGGATCCCTGGTAGATTCGCTCGATCTGCCGGTTGATTCCCTTTACCTGGAGGAAATCCGAAACCGTGTCATCCAAATCCGTTATGCCAGCAAACTGCTCAATGCGGTCAGCGTGGTGGCTACCCCGCAAAACCTGGATTCATTATCTAAACTTCCCTTTGTACGCGAAATTGTTCCCCTGGCCATGCGTTCATCCCGACCCCTTCCCCAACCCTTGCCCCGGGAATTGATGAAAGACTCGGATATCGATTATCTGGAACAGATTCGGCAGATCCGCGTCGATCTGTTACATCAAGAGGGATATCATGGAGAGGGAATCCGGATCGGAATTTTGGATACCGGGTTCGATCTGGATCATGAGGCCTTTAAAACGATGAAAGTCATTTATAAATATGATGTGATCAATAACGATACCATCGTCAGGAACGAAACCGGGCAGGACGGCAATGGACAGGATCGGCATGGGACCAATTGTCTGTCCATCCTGGGCGGGAATCTGGATGGTATGTTTTTGGGTCCGGCCTGGGGGGCTGAATTCATATTGGTCAAAACCGAAATGGATATCGATGAGGATCCGATCGAGGAGGACTATTATGTGCAGGGGCTCGAAATCTGTGCTGATTCGGGGGCGGCGGTCATCTCGACCTCTCTGGGATACAATGACTGGTATGATTATGAGGATTTTGACGGTAAGAGCACAGTAACCGCCAAAGCGGTCAATTTACTGGCCGAAACCCGGGATATCCTGGTAGTGGTGGCGGTCGGGAATGAGGGTAATAAAACCCCGCACAGCCTGATCACACCCAGCGACGCTTTTGGGGCGCTGGCGGTCGGAGCCGTTAAGGCCGACGGTCAAATCGCCGACTTCAGTTCGAGCGGCCCCACCTACGATGGACGTATCAAACCCGATATCCTGGCCCGCGGATATATGACCTATCACGTATACCCGCAATCATCCAACCTGATCACCCAGGGTAATGGTACCAGTTATGCCACTCCTCTGGTGGCCGGAGCCTGCGCCCTGATCCGCCAAAAAAATCCCGATTGGATGGTCTCCTATCTGATCGATCGTGTCCGGGCTTCAGGCAGTCTGGCTAACCAGCCCAGTAATACCTTGGGATATGGTTTGCTGGATGCCTACCAGGCTTCCAGCCAAACCCGGAACGTTAAAGGATATGTCATCAACACCGATTCGATGAAACTGGAAAATGTATCCATCATCCTCACCTCAGAAGGACGATCCGATACCACCATCACCAACGCCGTGGGATTCTTCAGCTTTTCCGCTTCCCTTCAAATCGGTCAGCTCCTGGCCGTTGCCTGTCCCGGCTATACCCCCCTATCTCGATCGATTACCGATGCCGATTTTACGAAGGATTTTTTGACTATTACCCTATCCCCTCATGACCGGCACAATCCCATCTGCTATCCGAATCCGGCTTCCGGCTTCTTTACCGTCCAATTCTATCAGCCCGTTTCAGATTATCACCTGCGGCTGTTCGATGTGGCCGGCGAATGCCTGCTGGATCATCACCTGCAAAATTGGGAAAAGAATCCGGTTTTCACCTATGCGGTTCCCGGATCGGTTCCAACCGCTGAAAATGTGTTTTCCATCCGTCCATTAACCCCCGGTCTCTATATTCTATCAATCCTGGCGGATCACCGGCACACCCGACAAAAGCTGATGATCAAATAAAGCCTGTATTTGTCCCATATATAAGACAATCGTGGCAGAAATGAGACATCCGATGGGTGAGGAGTGCGGGTAAAAGATGGTTCAATGGAGTAAAAACGAGCGATACGCTTTCCAAACGAAGGCGTTAGATTAATTGGGTATGGTAAATGCATCCATGGATGAGTGAGACGCTAACAAAGGAGACGAGGATGAAATCCATATATCTTTTATGCTTGACACTGCTGATGGTTCAGTGTTATACCCTGCTGAAGGATCCCAATCAGCCGATCACCGACTGGGATGCCGATCCGGATGGAACGGAAACGACGGTTGATGCTCAGACATACTATGATCCGTATTCCATGGTCGACAACAGTTGGAGTATGACCTATTACTCCTCCTATGATCCCTGGTTCGATCAATACCGCTGGTCGGTTTTGTACGATCCGTATTATTATTCGTCGTTTCATTCCTGGTATTATCCGGTCTATTATCCGACCTATTACTATTATCATCACCATGACCAAGGTCATGATCGGAGTCCGGTAGCTTATCAGGCAAAAGCTTATAAGTCGAGTCCGTTGGTCTTTCAGAAAAGTAAAACCTCCCAAGAGAAGCCGGTGACTCAACTCTTTAATCCGCAATTGATTGCGAGGCCAAAGCCGGGATCTCCATCACCGAGTCAGGATGGCGGATGGATTTCAACCGATAATACGGGCTCATCGGGATCGGCCTCCTCCAATTCGTCAAGCGGAGCCCCTCTGCTTCGCGCCAAGAGCAGTTCGGATCAAACATCGGAAGGGTCATCCACTAAGGACAATTCTGCTCCGACCGGTCATTCCAAGAGCGGCTTTAACGGAAGCTTCTTCGGAGGGTATAGCCAACCCAGCTCTCCATCGATCCATTCCAACAGTGGAAGTAATCCGACATCCCAGCCCAAGAGCTCCTCTGCCGGTTCTTCCGGGAGTTCACCATCGATCGGGCGACCCGATAAAGCTTCTTCCCCTTCGATAACCCCATCCGTCAAATCGGCTGCACCGGCCTCAACCTCGTCTCAATCGAGTCAGTCGTCGACTTCACCCTCCTCTAAAGCAGCCCCAAGCGTCAAAGCCAAGGAAAAAAAGGAGAAATAATATGTTCAAGCGGATTTTTGTGGTATGGATACTGATGATGGTGCCGATTGTAGCGGATGATCCGATCCTGTTCGATGTCAATTATCCCTGGATGACGGATATCCGCGAGTATCTGGCTTGGAACGATTCATGGGGCAGCGCCCGCGCCGTTGGAATGTCCGGGGCCGTTTCCGCTTTGTCCGAAAACGTGGAGGGAGCCATTCTGAATCCGGCCGCATTAGGATTAATGAAACACACCAGCCTGGACTTTTCGTTGAATTACCGTAAGAATCAGTCGGATTTCAATTACAACGGAACCGATAACTCCAATTCCATCAATCGGTTCAGCTTCTCATCCCTGGGAATGATCTATATCTATCCGGTGTATCGCGGGAGTGTGGTGATGTCGTTCGGGTATCAGAAACTCAAAGATTTTACCCAATCCCAGAGTTTTTCCGGATATACCTCCGGTGTTCAGCGCAGCCAGCCCAATCTGTACGAAGAAAACTCGGAAGATAAACGCGGCTATCTCGGCAGCCTCTATTTTTCCACCGCTGTCCAGGTCACCCCCAATGTCTATCTGGGCGGTACCCTCAACTTTCTGAGCGGTGAATACAACTATAATTTTGATATTGAACGCCAGGATCCCCAGAATGTCTATGGATTGATGAATTACATCCGCAAATTCGATACCCAGGATGATCTGTCCGGTTTCAACTTCGTATTGGGCGGCTTATATACTATGAATGACAAATGGCGCTTTTCGATGGCATTCACCTCTCCCAGTTGGATCAAGGTGGATGAGGAAATCCGGCAATACCTGTTTGCGGAAGATCTTCAAAATTATTACGGTTGGTATGATAATAACGGAAATATCGTCTGGTTCGAATCGGAATACGATTACCGGATTCAGCTCCCGATGAAAGTCAACTTCGGAATCGGATATAAGGATAATAATCTGGCCGTCGGTCTGGATCTGAATTTCTCCGATTACACACAGTTGGACTATAACCGTGATCCCTTTGAGGGATTCAACCATACCCGGCGGATCAGCAAGATTTATCAGTCCAGTTGGGGTATGGCGTTGGGCGCTGAGTACTTTTTTCCTGAATCGATCATGTTTGTGCTGGGGGGGGTGCAATACCAGACCATTCCCTATAAATACGGCCGCGAAGCTTATATCAACGCCACCAACGATCTTGAAATCGCATCGGCTAAGGGAAATGACGATAAACTGGGATTTTCCGCCGGGTTCGGGGTCGTGCTGGACAAGAGCCTGCGCTGGAATCTGGTCTACCAGCACGAAACCTACCAGGTCGGTGAAAATCTACTGACTGAAAAGTATACCTTTAACCAGTTCGTCACCGGGATTACATTCAGATTTTAAGAATTGAGATTTTCCGATCTTTCCGGTAAGTCAAACGCTCAAAGAAATCAAAGGGTGTTCATTCGATGAACACCCTTTTTTAATTTGTGCGCCCGGCAGGGCGCACCTTGGCTTAAGTTTGATGGATAGAGGAATGGTGGATTTTCAATCTGTAAGGGATCGCTACTGGTCGAAAGCAAGACGGTGCTGGTGGGGTGGCAAATAGTTAATGATGGTTTTCTGTGTGGGTGATTGTCATAAGGCATTACGGAATAGATTATCAAACGGAGTGATATAATGGGGAGGGGGTAGTTTTAAAGATTATAAAAAAAGCCGGAACAGAGAGTGTCTGTTCCGGCTGAAAAAAAGAGGGATGGGAAATCAATCGGATTTTTTGGCCGCGGTGTAGGTATAGACGGCCAGCAGGATAATGGCGATGAAACCGAGCTGTTCGGCCGGAGCGGATTCGGCCCAATGCGCGGTCCCAATGGCCTGGCTCAGCGACCACTGGCTGCCGGCCAGTTGCTTTCCGATAAAGAGGATCAGAGCGGCAACCACCCCCATGATGGCTCCGCCGGCAATATATCCGGAAGCGATCAGGGTGCCTTTTTCTTTGCGGCGGTTGGCCTCGGCTTCATCTTTGGTGCTGAGGCCGACCAAGTGAGAAATGAAACCGCCCAGCAGAATCGGGGTGTTCAGATAGAGCGGCAGGTACATGCCCAGGGCGAATGCCAGCGGGGGAACACCCAGTAATTCAAGGATAACCGCCAGGAAAGCTCCGGCGAAGTAAAGCAGCCATGGAGCAGCCTGGCCGGTCATCAGGGGCTGGATCACGGCCGCCATAGCAGAAGCCTGCGGGGCTTCCAATCCTCCAGGTCCGAATCCGTATGTCTTATACAACATCAAAATGACCAGTCCGACCGAAAGGGATGAAACCAGTGTTCCCAAAAATTTATAGCGCTCCTGAGTCCGCGGGGTGGATCCCAGCCAGTATCCGATTTTCAGGTCGGTGATGAACCCCCCGGCCATCGATAAGGAGGTGCAAACCACTCCTCCGATCAACAGGGCTGCCAGTATACCGGCCTGTCCCTGCAGCCCGACACCCACCAGGATAACCGAAGAAAGGATCAGAGTCATCAGGGTCATTCCGGATACCGGGTTGGTTCCGACAATGGCAATGGCACGGGCTGCTACCGTGGTGAACAGAAACGATATCAGTACCACAATCAATAACCCGGTCAGGGCGAACAGAATATTCTGTTCCACCACCAGGAAAAAGAAAAACAGAAACAGACCCAGAAAGGTCATAATCAAGAGCAATACGTTCCATTTCATGGAGATATCGCTTTCGGTCCTTGGGATCCGGCGTCCGGATTGGCTGGCGGAGGATTTGGAACCGAAGATTTCTTCAAAGGCCAATTTGAAGGCACCGGCAATGATTTTGCTGGATTTGAGCACGCCGATGATCCCGGCGGCGGCAATTCCACCGATTCCGATATGGCGGACATAGCCGGTAAAAATTTGCTGGGGAGTCATCTGCGGTATTGATATCAGACCGGTAAGCGCTTCGGGTGCCATTCCCGCCGTCGGGACCGATCCGGCGACAATCGATCCGATATAGTTGACGGCCGGAATGAAAACCCACCAGGCGGTAAAAGAACCACAGGCGATGATCAGCGAGTATTTGAGGCCGACAATGTAACCCAGGCCGGTAACGGCCGCTCCGATATTCATGTTGAATTCCCATTTCACCGAATCGGCCAGGGCTTTTCCCCATCCAAAAACACGGGTGGAAATCACTTCCTTCCACAAACCGAGCCCGGCGACGCAAAAATCATATAAACCGCCGACCAGAGCCGCCCCAATCAGAGTGCCGGCCTGCTTCCCTCCGCTTTCCCCGGCCACCAGTACCTCGGTCGTGGCCGTCGCTTCAGGAAACGGGAACTGACCATGCATATCCTTGACAAAATACTTGCGGAACGGGATCAGAAAAAGAATTCCAAGAAATCCCCCGAACAACGAGGCTAAAAAAATCTGAATGAACCCGGCATTGATGTTCAGGATATACAGCCCGGGAATGGTAAAGATGGCTCCGGCAACAATCAGACCGGAATTGGAGCCGATCGACTGGATAATGACGTTCTGAAGCAGCATATTTTTCCGCTTTAACATGCTGGATAAGCCGATCGCCAGAATGGCTATCGGTATGGCTGCCTCGAACACCTGGCCGATTTTCAATCCCAGGTATGCCGCCGCCGCGGAAAAAATAACGGCGTAAACCAAACCCCAAACCAACGAATAGGCGGTCAATTCCGGGATCACCTTGCCGGCCGGAATGACCGGCTGATAAATCTCACCCTCCGATAACTGACGATAAGCATTTTCCGGTAATCCAATTCGTTCCGATTCCATCCGATCTCCTTTCCATTGAATCAATAACATTAAATCTATCTTAACTGAATAGTCCCAGCGGAGTTTCTCCGGACTGCCCTTTCGGATCAAGTTCGGCCGAACGATCCGTATCATTTCATCGTTAAACGGGTTTCGAATCGGTCTCGAGGATTACGATCGATTCCCCGGATAGGGGATAATGTAGGATGATCATGGTACATCAGGGCGCTTGGCTTGGTTAATATATGATGAAAAATACTGGATTTGTCAAGTATTTATAATGGAAAAAGCCATACACACAAAAAAAACCGATCGCGTCTCGATCAGAAAAGGTGTTGACAAAATCAGCTTTTTTTTATATAATTAATGCGGAAATGCTTAGAATAAAAAGCTATACCTATCATCAATCCTGCCCGGTCCGTCGGAACGGATTGCTCTCCGTGATGCTCCCACAACCAGAAAAAGATCGATTGGAATGACGATATGCCCTTTGAAGTCTGTCTCGATAAATTTGAAGGTCCGCTGGATCTTCTGTTATATCTGATCAAGCGGGAAGAAGTCGATATCTATGATATTCCGATCGCTAAAATAACCGGCGACTATCTGGACCTGCTGGAGCGGATCAAGGGAGAGAAGGTGGCTGTAGCCGGAGAATTCTTCATCATGGCGGCTACCCTGATCCGAATCAAGACCCAGATGCTGCTACCCCGCCAGGCGTGTGCCGAACTGGATCAGATCGAGGATCCCCGACGTCAGTTGGTGATTCAGTTGCTGGAATATCAACAATTCAAAGAATTATCGGAATCTATGTCCCGTCTGGCTCATCAGAGGAGCGAGGTTTTTTTCCGGAGCTTCTATCCTGAAATCCGGGATTTGATGCAGGAAAAACAACTTGAGTTTGATCGGAATCAATTTTTAAGCATCTTTAAAAGCGTGCTCCAAAAAATGGACCCCCGCCAGAATTATGAAATTGAACTGGAACCGATCACCATCGAGTGGAAAATGCAGGTCATCTATGAAAAACTGCAAAAGGACAACCATATCCGGTTCAGTCAGTTGGTGATGGAAACCAGTCTGAGCGATAAAGTCATATCGTTTATGGCTATTCTGGAGCTTTCAAAGCTTCAGCGGATTCATTTGATCCAGAATCGAAATTTTGAAGAGATATGGCTGGAAAGAATAGCCGGATGAAATCCAATGAACTGAAAAGCGTGGTGGAAGCCCTGATTTTTGCCGGTGATTCTCCGGTGGATGACGAAACCATCCATCAAATCCTGGGGAATGGCTTTAAACCTCAGGATATCGCTGAGATGGTCGACGAACTGAACCGGGAGTATACGGAAACCGAGCGGGCCTTCCGAATCGAGAAAATTGCCGGTGGATACTGTCTGACCACCCGTCGTGAGTATCATCATTTTGTGAAGCAGCTTTACCGATCCCGCCTCAATACCCGCCTCTCCTCCTCCGGAATGGAATGCCTGGCCATCATCGCCGTCAAACAACCCATCACCCGGATCGAAATCGAAAAAATCAGGGGAGTCAATTGTTCCGCTTCTTTGAATACTCTGCTGGAACGAGATTTGATCATGATCAGGGGCAAGAAGAGGGCACCCGGGAATCCGGTGCTTTACGGAACCACCGAAGCCTTCCTGAAGTATCTCGGCATCAACCGGTTGGAAGATTTGCCCAATTATGATCTGATCCGTCAGAGTATCCTGAATCTGCAACCACCGTCCGAGGAATGGACAGAGGAGACCCATCATGAAATGCAGACTGAATAAATTCCTGGCCGATGCCGGGGTTTGCTCCCGACGGGAGGCTGATACCCTGATTCTCCAGCATAAGGTGAAGGTCAATGACCACTATGTGTTCAAGCTGGGAACTCTGGTCGATCCAAGCCTGGATCAGGTCACCTGCCAGAATAAGCTGGTACGGATCAATCCCAAAAAAGTTTATATTCTCTTGAACAAACCCAAGGAGTGCCTTTCCTCTACCAAAACGGACCAACGGAATCTGAAAACCGTCATTTCAATCATACCGGGGATACCGGAACGGCTTTATCCGATAGGGCGTCTGGATAAGGATACTACCGGGGCACTGCTGGTGACTAATGATGGGGAACTGACTCATTCTCTGTTGCACCCCCGGATGAAAATTGAAAAAGAGTATAAAGCAGTGGTTAAGGGCAATCTGGGTCCCAAACAACTGGAACTGCTTCGGGAAGGAGTCACGCTGGAGGATGGTCTGACGCTTCCGGCCGGGATTTTTGTGAATGAAAAACATGGGTCGATCTATAAGATCAAGATCATTCTGAAGGAAGGGCGCAAACGTCAGATCAAGCGGATGTTTCAGCATGTCGGAGCCGTGGTGATCCGCCTTCATCGCAGCAAATTTGCCGGCATCTCGGTCGGTCGGCTCAAACCCGGTGAGTGGCGGTTCCTTACCCGCGATGAAATCAAGTACTTGTACCAACTCAACCCGGTGCCTACCGTTCCACCCCAGGAATCCCATTCCGGCTGAAAGGAGTCTCTGAATGCAACGCTATCTGATCCTGTTGTGGCTCGGCCTGACGGCGGCCGGAATCGCCGCCCCTTTCAAACTCGCGATTCTGTTTACCAATGATGAGCATGGCGAGCTTCTTCCCTATGATTTTATCCGGCAAAAACCCAAACCGACCAGCCTGATCCATTGCGCCTCACTGATCCGCCAATACCGGGCCGACTATCCCCTTCACCTGCTGCTGAGTGCCGGGGATACCTATCAGGGATCACCATTGGCCTATTATTTTCACTACCGGGACAGCCTGTCGGTTCATCCTATGCTGAAAGCCATGAATACCCTCGGCTATGACGCCTGGGTTCCCGGCAATCATGACATCGAACAGGGCTTGCCCTTCCTGAAAAAAATAGAAACGCAGGCCGAATTCGATTGTATCAGCGCTAATATCCGGTATCTGAACCATGACTCACTCTTTTTTAAACCCTATGTCATCAAACAGGTCGGACCCGTCAAAATCGCTATACTCGGACTGACCACGCCCGCCATCCCCCTATGGCTGACCCCGGATCTCTATCAGGGTGTCCAATTTGACGATATGATCCTTACTGCCGAAAAATGGGTGGATCTTATCCGTAAACGCGAAAACCCGGATCTCTTGATCGGACTGTTCCATAGCGGTATGAATCAGGAATGGGACAGCGCCTACTGCGTTCAGCGGGGTATCCCCCTGGCTAACCCGACGCTGGAACTGGCCCGCCGGATCCCCGATTTTGACCTGATCATCTGTGCCCATTCCCATAAACTGATCAATGATACCATCAACGAAGACTACCGGAATGGCGGCCTCATCAATAAGCTGGGGAAGACATCCTTTGCTCAGGCCAGAGCTCACGGCAGTCATCTGGGGGTGTGCCTGTTCCATCTGGATTCCACGGATAAAGCCATCACCATCGATTCCATTTCAGTCAAAACCGTATCCGCTTACGGTATCCAACCCGATTCCGGAATGCTGACCCTGTTCCAACAGGAACACCGGGTATTACAAAATTATGTCAACGATTCCATTGGGAATGCCCGGCATGAAATTTCGGCCCGTTCAGCCCGGATCCACGATAATCCCCTGATCGATCTGATTCATTCCGCCCAATTGGAAATCAGCGGTGCCGATTTGTCGATTGCCGCCGTTTTCAACGACGACCAACGTATTCCGCCGGGAAAAATTACGGTCGCCGATCTGTTCCGTCTTTATCCCTATGAGAATACCATGGTGAAAACCAAAATGAGTGGATACCAGATCAAGGCGTATCTGGAATACAATGCCCGTTTTTTTCAGACCGTGGATAGTTCCACCCGTTCGATTCAGGCCGCTCAGCTCTTCAATCCCGATATCCGGAGTTATAATTTCGACACCATCGAGGGATTGAACTATATCCTCGATATCACTCAACCCTTGGGCCGGCGGGTGACAAGCCTAAGCTATCCTCAGGGGAGCCCGGTCCGTGAATCGGATACCCTGAGTGTCGTCATGAACAGCTATCGCTTCAGCGGCGGCGGGGGATTCATCGCCGCTCTCGGCGTTCCCTCTCTTCCTCTGGTCGAATCCATTCCCCTTAGTGTTCGGGATATGTTGATCGATTATATCCGATCCCATCCCAGCCCGGCTATCGATTGTTCAAACAATTGGAAACTCTATCCCGATTCAATCCGCATCCTTTATCGATAGTCAGCGCTGCTTCCGGCTCCTCATTTCCTTCCCAAAAACTCAACCCATCTCGGTGTGGAATAGTTTTTTATTCAATCAATAAAATATTCTTGATTTTGGATTAATTTTAACATATATACTATAGAAAGAATCCTTTCAGATAATGTGATTCAGAAATAATAAGAGAAAAGACCTTAACGTTAGAATACAATCAATCAGATACTCATCGGGTCTGAAATCGATTCAACCGCTTTGGGCTTAAGTGAAGCATTAACCCGTAAACTTCATTAGCAAAGGTGAACCTATGAAAGTTGGCGATAAGATACTGCAGATTAGGAAAGACCATCGTGTTTCCAAACTTCAGTTTTCCAAATTGGTGGATGTCAACCGAATCACGCTGGAAAAAATCGAAAAAAACCAGGTTCCGCCGTCGTTTAAAGTTATTGAATCACTATGCAGGCACTACGGAATTCCTATTTCCTATTTCGATCCGACTGAGGTTGACCTAAGCAGCGTGGTTTATCGATCTTCCAAACCCATTAAGCTGCCTGCCCGCGATTATCAAAAGGTGATCCATGCCATCAAGGCCTATCTTTTATTGGAAAATCTGGTGGGGGTTTCTCCCCGCAAAGAGTTTCCGTTTTCATATCCGGTCCACGAACTCAATCCGATCATGATCAGCCATGCGGCCAAGATATGCCGAAATGTGCTGGGAATCACAGTGGCTCCGATTCTGAATCTGTATGACCTGCTCGAGAATATGGGAATCCATATCATCTCCCTGGAACTCTCCGATGAATCGATCGATGGATTCTCGGTTGTGATCCAGGCCCAAGGGATCTTTTTCTTTCTGAACAAGTATATCACCGATGAGCGGAAGATATTTACCCTGGCCCATGAACTGGGACATCTGGTGTGTAATCGGGATGCCTATTACTTCAGTATCGAGAAAGGAATAACGGATCTCGATCGGGAGGATCATGCCGATGAATCCAACGAGAGAATTGCCGACAGTTTCGCCGCTGTTTTTTTGATGCCGTCCGAATACATCCATCATTTGATCAAGAATCTGAATATCCGTCGGGAGGATTGGGATCTTAATCTCATTCAGGAGTTAAAAACCCGCCTTAATGTCAGCGCGGAGTCCCTGCTCAACCGGATATTCAATATGGAGATCATCCCCCGCTCTACCTGGGAGGCCATCCGTAAAGAGATTCTGAATTATTACAAAAAAAACAACAACGCCGAGCCGGGAAGTGAACATGCCGTCAGTGGAAATACGGTGATGAATCAGCGTTTTTCAAATCTGGCTTATCTGGCTGGAAAACGGAAATCGGGCAAAGAACTTAAAAAAATTCTGACCCTGTTTCCGGAAAAAATCGTTCTATGACGGGTTTATGAATATCGAAAGCTTCTTCCGGACATTTAATCCAAAACCGTCATCACCGTCCATTTCGGTCCGGCATGGCCCGCCGTTTTTTTCTCAATGTGAACGGTTCAATCTGCCGTTTCACTATGGCGAGCATCGGTTTGACCGGATGAAGCAACCGGCATGGAGAATCTGGGATCTGCTGATTCAGGAGCGTATATCGGAATCGGTCGGAATGGAGCAGATCCTGTTTTTGGATCTGGAGACCACCGGATTGAGCGGTGGAACGGGAACCATTCCCTTTCTGATAGGATTGGCTTGGATCTCGGAGCAACAGCTGGTCGTTGAACAGTTGGTCCTCAATGAATTATCAGCGCTGGAGCTGATGCTGGAGGAACTGCGGTGCCGGGCTGCACCCTATCAATGGCTGGTGACCTATAATGGAAAATCCTTTGATGCTTCAGTGATCCGCAGCCAGTTTCGTTTAAACCGGCTGGGTGAATCTCCGTTGGACAGGATGTTCCATTTTGATCTGTTGCATATTTGCCGCCGGATTTGGAAAAACGAGTATGATGGATACCCATTGAGCCGAATGGAATCGGAGCTGCTGGGGTATGTCCGAAATGATGATCTGCCGGGATCGCTGATTCCGGAGCAGTATTTCCGGTATTTGCGAAGACGCGATTCGGAGATCATCCAGCCGATTCTGGAGCATAATCGGGCAGATATGATCAGCCTGGTCGGTGTGTTTGACCGGATTGATGGCTTGGCGGGGGATCCGCGGCTTCAATCGAAACAGGTCTGTAATATTATCGACTTTTCATTCCGTTCCGGTAAATATGACCAAGCCCATGACTGGGCCGAGGAGATGGCAACCCGCAACTGGCCGGAATCAGGAATGGCTTCTATTTTATACCGCGACGGCCGGCTGCTCCGAAAAATGGGACGGTATCGAGAGGCCTGTGAGGTATGGAATCGCTCCGGGACTGGAGAATCGATGCTGGAACTGGCCAAACTCTATGAGCATACCCTGAAGGATCCTAATCAGGCTTTGGCCTGTGCCAAACAGAGCCGGTCGTGTTTACAGGATCAGGATTACTGGTTCCGCTTTATGCCCCGAGCCGGGGAAGGGAATCGGATCCATCAAATTATGGACGATCTGGATAAGCGGATAGTCCGGCTGGAGAAAAGGCTTAGCCTCTGACTTTTGGACTTGACAAATCCGCGGGCTTGGTTTATTATTCCTTAAGGGGCATTCGATCCATGCTTTACCTGAACGAGGGTGGGGAAAATGTCATGGGTCAGTATTCACTATGAAAGGAGTTATTATGGCGAAAACAACCGCAATTCCGGAACCATCATCCAATCAATCTGAAAAAATGAAGGCCGTTCAACTGGCCTTGGAACAGATTGAACGAGCTCACGGTAAAGGCTCATTGATGATGATGGGGGATAAAAATTACAATCGACAGGTGGAAGTGATTTCTACCGGATCGATCCGGTTGGATGCCGCTTTGGGCGTCGGCGGGGTTCCACGGGGTCGGATCATCGAGATTTATGGACCTGAGTCATCCGGTAAGACGACCCTGGCGTTTCACATTATTGCTGAAGCCCAGAAACGGGGAGGGATTGCCGCCATTATCGATGCCGAGCATGCCGTTGATCCTTCCTATGCCCGGCGTCTGGGGACCGATATCGATAATCTGCTGATTTCACAACCCGATACGGGCGAACAGGCTTTGGACATCGCCGAGACCCTGGTACGAAGCGGTGCCATCGATGTGATTGTGGTTGATTCAGTGGCGGCACTGGTTCCCCGGGCTGAAATCGAAGGCGATATGGGCGATGCCCACATGGGACTCCAAGCCCGGTTGATGTCCCAGGCCCTGCGAAAACTGACCGGCAGTATCTCCAAATCCAAAACATGCGCAGTTTTCATCAATCAGGTCCGCGAAAAGATCGGTGTCATGTTCGGTAATCCCGAAACCACCACCGGCGGCCGTGCCCTGAAATTCTATTCCTCCGTCCGGATCGAAATCCGGCGCATTACCTCCATCAAAGAAGGTGATAATACCATCGGAAACCGAACCGTGGCCAAGGTCGTCAAGAATAAGGTCGCCCCCCCCTTCAAAAGCGCCGAATTCGATATCATCTTCAATGAAGGGATCTCCAAGAGCGGTGAAGTGCTCGATATGGGCGTCGATTACAAAATCATCAACCGGAGCGGGACCTGGTTTTCCTTTGGGGAGGAACGCCTGGGCCAGGGACGCGAAAACGCCAAACGATACCTGCTGGAAAAACCCGAGCTCTTCCGGGAATTGGAAAAACAGGTTCGGATTAAGCTGGGACTGATCCCCGAATCTCCCGATAAAGAACCGGCCGATCGCAAAACCCAGGCCTGACCCATTGCGGGGTATTCAGGATGAGGGTCCAGAATCGCCGATTTCGGCCTGATCATAAGACACTTGAGATCCAGTGGGATGACGATACCAGCGACCTCCTGTCTTCCCTGATAGCAGAACGCTATTATTCCCTGCTGGCTCCCGGAAATCTGATCGAAGATTCCGATCTGGTCAGGATCCGTCAGGAAAACGCTTATGAAATCGCCTTAAAACGCGCCTATGACCTATTAGCCCGAAAGGGATATACATCGTTCGAACTCCGCAATAAACTGACGCAATCGGATATCCCGGCCGATACGATCCGGGATGTGTTGACCCGTCTCAGACAGCTTGATTATCTGAACGATGAGAAAACGCTGCTGGATTGGGCGCTGCGTCAGCTCCAGGAACGACCGATGGGGCATCTCAAGCTCAAACAGCTTCTGATCCGCCGCGCCGGTCAATGCCCGCTGGTGCAGACTATTCTCCGGCAGGCCTATGCCCAAATTCCGGAAACCGAATTGATCCGCCATTGCCTGCTGAAGAAATACAGGCAGCGCCCCTTGGCCGATCTGAAGGAAAAAGCACGCGCCTACCGCTATCTGAGCAGTTTGGGATTCCGCTCTGACGCTATTATGCAGATCATGTCATCTCCTTTCGATGAGGATACCCGGCCATCTCCGGACGATGATTGAATCCTCCGATGAAAATTCCTAATCCGTAAGAGAAATTATGGTTCTATGACGACCCGGAACAAAGAAGACTATCAATTGAATGGATTTCTGCACGCCATTCGGGATACTGGGCATCCTCTTGATCTCGACATTATCAGTTATGCCTTTAAATTCAGTCAGGTCGTCCATTATGCCCAGCTCCGAAAATCCGGTGAGCCTTACTTTATTCACTGTTACCAAACTGCCTTGATTCTGGCGCAACTGATGATGGATACCGATACGGTTGTGGCCGGTCTCCTGCACGATACACTCGAGGATACCCAGGTTTCCAAGGAGGTTCTGACTGATCTTTTCGGCGAAGAAATTGCATTTCTGGTCGAAGGGGTCACCAAGTTTAAAACAATCAAGTACCAGAATATCCATGAAAATGTCACCGAGAACTTTCTGAAGCTGTTCATGGCGATGGCTCAGGACCCCCGCGTCATTATCATTAAATGCGCCGATCGCCTCCATAACATGAGGACCCTGGAACACCTCAAACCGAGACGCCAGGTGGAAATTGCCCGGGAAACCATGGATATCTATGCCCCCTTAGCTCACCGGTTTGGAATCGGCCAGATGAAGTGGGAACTGGAGGATCTGGCATTTAAATACCTTTATCCCGACGAATATCTCCAGCTTGTCAACGATATCAATGAAAAACGGGAAGTCCGGGAAGAATCCCTGCGCCAGATCATCGACCCGATCCGGCGCGAACTGGAAAAGAACTCCCTCTCCATTCATATCAGCAGCCGTCCCAAACATCTGTGGAGTGTATTTCTTAAAATGAAATCCAAGGGATACTCCTTAGACCGGGTCTTCGATTTACTGGCGATCCGGATCATCACCACCAGCAAAGAACAATGCTATTATGCTATGGGTATTATTCACAGTCTGTATAAACCAATCCATGAACGGTTCAAAGATTATATCGCCAATCCCAAAAGCAATCTTTATCAATCAATCCATACCACCATTATGACCAACGATGGCCGGGCTATCGAGATCCAAATCAGAACCCAGGAAATGCACCGGGTCGCCGAAATCGGAATCGCCGCCCATTGGCAGTATAAGGAGGGAAAGTCCAAAATATCCGAAATGGAACGGAAAAAGGTGGAATGGATTCGCCAATTGATCGAATGGCATCAGTTATCTCATAGTCAGGATGAATTCATTAAGGCCCTCAAAGACGAAGTCTATGAACAAGAGATATTCGTGTTTACCCCCAAAGGGCATCCGATGAATTTTATCCTGGGAGCCACCGTTCTGGATTTTGCCTTTGCTATCCATACCGATGTCGGAATCCATTGCAGCGGCGCTAAAATCAATAATAAGATCGTTCCTCTAAACACTGAACTGAAAAACAATGACAGTATCGAAATTATCACCTCGCCCCATAAAACCCCCAGCCGGGATTGGCTGGACATGGTCAAAACCATCCGCGCCAAAAGCAAAATCAAGAACTGGTTCAAAAAAGAGGGATTGGCTCAGGCCCAACAGATCGGACACGGCATTTTTGAACAACACATCAAACGAAGCCGCCTGACCATGCCCACCGATACGGAATTGCTGTCGGCCTTCAACGCCTATGGATATAATGAGCTTTCCTTGGGTTTCGCCGCCATAGGGAATGGGGATCTTTCGATCGTTACACTTCTGAACCGCTTGTTCCCTAAAGACCAGATGGTCAAGCCGGAAAGCCGGCTCCAAAAAATACTGGACTTTACTCGCCGGGAATCGAAGGGAATCCGGATCGAATCCATCGAAAACGTGATGTACCATTTTGCGAAGTGCTGTCAACCCATTCCCGGTGATTCCATCATCGGTTTTATCAGCCGCGGCCGCGGAATTGTCATCCATAAGTCGGATTGCCCCAATATCACCTCCATTATGGCGCAGGAGGATAGGATTATCCATGTGATCTGGGATGTCTCTGGGAATGAATTCTTCACCGGCCATGTCAAGGTCCAAAGCAAAAGCAATCCCAACCTCCTCAGCGATATTTCCCATATCGTTACCGATCTGGAGTCCAAACTGCTACAGCTGAAAATGGAAGAAGAAAGCTATAATATGACAATCGATATCGTGATCGAAATTAAAAATCTAACCCATCTTTCCAAGATTATCTCCAAAATTAAAAAACTGAAGGGCATCTATCAGGTCAATCGGATATAGACCGATCAGGATAATTTTTTACTTGACTTTTAATCTGTATTTCATTATATATGGTAAATAAATAATCGGTGAATGCGAATTCTGAATCCACGTATTCGTCATGTTGATTGGTTGTATTGTAGTGTGTATTGGTTTTATAACCGGCCTAACTGGGAGATCGAATGGTACTGACATCGTCTAAAAACGGCAATGTCGTTATCGTCGAGGTTCATGAGGACATAAATTTTGAGAATACCCGGGAGTTGAAGACCTATGTCAGGCAAATGATTGATAAAGAGCAAAGCGTGAACTTTATCATCAATCTCAAGCCGGTTAGTTTTATTGACAGTTCGGGATTGGGAACCCTGGTTTCGTTGTTGGCTTTACTGAGGAAAGTCAATGGACAAATGAAGCTGGTGGGAATCAATCAGACGATGGATGAGCTTTTCAAGCTGACCCGGCTCGATGCTTTTTTTGAAATATACTCCAATACTCAGGATGCCCTGGATTCTTTTTTATAACGGCTTTATACGGTCGATAAGGCTGGTGCGATAGCGATACCATAAGCTTAATATTTTAATCCAGACAGGAACAGCACGGATGGACTTTTATCTTAATCAGTTAAAAGACAAAGTCATGCCTCTTTTGGAAGCTCATCATTATCAATTGTATAAGTTGTTGTTGGTACCTTTGAAGCGCCGTCTGCTGATCCGCGTCTTCATCGAGAATGATGCCGGAATTACGGTTGGTGATTGTGAGAAAGTCAGTCGATTGATCAATGATATGATATTTACGGAAAACCTGGTGGAATCGGCTTATGTGTTGGAAGTGAGCTCTCCGGGAATTGACAGACCCTTGGAAAAGCTCAAGGATTTTCAGCGAAATATCGGCCGAAAATTGCGGGTGTTCTACCAGCAATCCGATCAGGCCCATTCAGCCGAAGGAATATTGGAAGAGGCTGCGGATTCAGGAATCCGAATCGACCGGGGAAAGAAAGGCTCACTAAGTCTGGAATTCTCGCAGATCACCAAAGCGAATGTATTACCTAAATTTTAAAAGGAGTATAACAGGATGAGTTTATCCTTAGTTGATATCTTGACGGAAATTGCCAAGGAAAAGGGGATTAAATTTGATTTAGTCATAAAAGCATTTAAAGAAGTGATTATGATGGCGATCCGGAAAAAATATTTGTATGTGGATGACATTCGATTGGATGTGAACCCGCTGACCGGTGAGATTAAAATATTCATGCAGAAAAAAGTGGTGAATTTTGTTACCCGGGATGGGGCTGAAATAACGGTATCGGAAGCTCGAAGCCATAAGATCAATCCTCAGCCGGGAGATGTGGTGGAGGTTGAGCTGCCCTTTTCCGAGCTGGGTCGTAACGCCGCCATCACCGCTAAACAAGCCTTGCTGAATAAAGTCAGAGAAGTCGAAAAGGAATCGATCGCCGATGAGGTTAGCCAGCGGATCGGAGAGCTGTTCACCGGCACGGTCCAGAAAATTGAACCGGGATATGTCCTGTTGACCTCAGGAAAGGCAGAATTCAATCTGCCCTCCAAAGAACAGATTCCCGGTGAACTCTACACCGTGGGGCAGCCGGTTCGCTTTGTGCTTTCCCATATTCAGCGCTCCCCTCATGGCTCCATGTTGATCGGTTCGCGAGCGTCCGCCCAGTTCCTCAAATCGATGCTGGAAATCGAGATCCCGGAAGTCTTCGAAGGAGCCGTTCGAATTAAAAAAGTTGTCCGCGAAGCCGGTATCAAATCGAAAATCGCGGTCTATTCCGATATTGAAAAGATCGACCCGGTCGGGGCCTGCGTCGGGATGCGCGGCGCCCGTATCCAGGCCATTATGGAACAACTCAATCATGAGCGAATGGACGTCCTGTTGTGGTCGAGCGATACCACCGTACTGGCCCTGCGTGCCTTGACTCCGGGAAAACCCAAGGACGTCATTTTTGACCGGGAACATAACCGATTAAAAGCAATTATCCCGGATGACCAAGTTTCGATCACCCTTGGGAAAGGTAAAGCCAATCTTAAGCTGGCCAGCCAACTGGTTGGCTATCCGATTGACCTGATTCGTGAATCTGAATACCAAAAGCAGAAAGAAAGGGAAAGCGACCATATCATCGATATCCATGAAATCTCCGGTATCGGTCAACGCACCATCGATAAGCTAATCAGCGCCGGATTTGATACGGTTCAAGATCTGATGTCCGGAGATGAAGATGCCCTGATGGCTATCCCCGGATTAGGAGAAAAAACCATTAGAAAGATTTTAGATAATGCGAAAGAGCTTTTGGATAACGCTTAACATTATTCAAGGAGTGATTTTTCAGTGAAACGAATATATCAGATAGCCAAAGAATACAATATTTCAAGTAAAGCCATCATCGATATGCTTCATGCCATGAATATCGATGTCAAGAATCACATGAGCGTCGTTCCGGACGATATCCTCGATAAGATTAAGGCCAAGTTTCAGCAGGAAGTCGATTCCGTTAAAAAAAGCTATGAAAAGATCAAGCTGCTGCACACCGAGGAGGAGGTCAAACCGGAGAAGCCGGCCTCCGAAACGGAAGATGTCTATGATGAGGATCAAATCAAGCTGGCTAAAACCGAAAAGGTCGATAAGTTCAAAAAAGCCAAGAAATTTGAAAAGGGCAAAATTTTTAAAGGGGTAGTTAAAAAGGATATCGTCAAAGACGAGAGCGAGATCAAAGAGAGTATCAAAAAAACCATGGCCAAGATGAGCCAGGGCCGGAAACTCAAAAAGTACAAGAAAAGTTCCGATGAGATCCAGGAAATGATCGAAGACAGTCATCTGATTCAAGTCCCTGAATTTATCTCTACCGGAGAACTGGCTACCGTGCTGGGGGTTGACCCATCGCAGCTGATCAGCAAATCGCTGGAATTGGGAATCATGGCGACCATCAACCAACGGCTGGATATGGATCTGATTACCCTCCTGGCCGGCGAATTCGGGTTTGAAGTTCAGAAGCAAATGGAACTGGAGCTCGATGAGGAAGAGGAGTTTGAGGAAGACGATGAACAGGAGATCCGTCCGCCGATCGTGACCATCATGGGCCATGTCGATCATGGGAAAACAACCCTGTTGGATCATATCCGCAAATCGAATGTCGTCAGCACCGAATCGGGCGGGATTACCCAGCATATTGGCGCGTACCAGGTTTTTTTGAAGGATAAGCGGATCACCTTCATCGATACCCCGGGCCATGAAGCCTTTACCGCGATGCGGGCCCGTGGGGCTCAGATCACCGATATTGTAGTGTTGGTGGTCGCAGCCGACGATGGAATCATGCCGCGGACCGAAGAGGCGATCAACCATGCCCGGGCCGCCGGAGTGCCCATTATTGTGGCTATCAACAAAATCGATCTCCCGAGCGCCAATCTGGACCGCACCAAGCAACAACTGGCTGATCACGGCCTCACGGTTGAAGAGTGGGGCGGCGATACCCTGGCGGTTCCCATCAGCGCTAAAAAGGGAATCAATATTGATAAATTATTGGAGATGATCCTGCTGGTAGCCGAATTGTCCGAACTGAAAGGGAATCCGGAAAAATTCGCGACCGGCGTCATTGTAGAAGCCAAACTGGATAAAGGCCGGGGACCGGTCGGAACCCTGCTGGTCCAAAATGGTACCTTGCATATTGGGGATAATTTTGTTTGCGGGTATGGATACGGTAAAATCAGAGCGATGTACGATGATCGCGGACAACGGATCAATGAGGCCGGAATCTCTCAGCCCGTCCAGATCGTCGGTTTCTCCATGATTCCCAACGCCGGTGATAAGTTCAATGTGGTCGAATCGGAAACCGTGGCCAAACAGATCGCTAATAAACGAATGCAGCTTAAACGGGAACGGGATTTCCGTACCAAGAACAAGATTTCGCTGGAAAACCTGTATGATAAAATTAAAAGCGGAGAGGCTAAAGAACTCAATATCGTCATCAAGGCCGATGTGGATGGATCCATCGAGGCCATTGACGACTCACTCAAGAAACTCTCCAACCCGGAAGTCAAAATCAATATCATCCATAAAGGAGTGGGAGGCATCAATGATGCCGATATTATGCTGGCCTCCGCTTCCAATGCCCTGATCCTTGGATTCCGGGTTCGTCCCTCCGGTGCGATCAAGGAATTGGCCAATAAAGAAAATATCAGTATCCGCACCTATGAAATCATCTATGATGTCATCAATGATATTGAGGCCAGTCTCAAAGGAATGCTGGCTCCCATCTATGAAGAGATCTCGGTCGGTGAATGCATCGTTCGGGATACCTTCCATATTCCCAAGGTTGGTACCGTGGCCGGCTGTTATGTCCGCAGCGGAACCATTCGCCGTAATACCAAGGTGCGCATCGTTCGCGACGGCGTCATCCTATACCAGGGCGGACTCGGATCGCTCAAACGCTTCAAGGAAGATGTCCGGGAAGTCGGTACCGGCTATGAATGCGGCCTGAAAGTCGAAGGCTTTAATGATATCAAAGTCGGCGATCTGATTGAACAATTTGAGAAAAAAGAGATCAAACGACAGTAAACATTCAATGGAGAAGATACTATGACAATCGGTGTTTGTATCTTTGAAATTCATTTTCCCGAAAGCAACTCGCTGAAAAAGAAACGGTATCATTTGAAAGGACTTAAAACCAAAATCCGTAATAAATACAACGTGTCGCTGGCTGAGATCGATCATTTCGATCTGTGGCAAAAGGCGAAACTGGCTGCGGTGTGTGTCTCACCCGAGTCCAAATTCGCTAATGAAGTGCTCAATAACATGATCAATTTCATTAAGTTTAATGTAGAAGGCGAATTGATCGATTATAAAATTGAAATGATGTAGCCCATGGCCCCTCAATCGGTTGATCGTATTAAAAAAATCGACTCGCTGCTGTTGGAAACTCTGTCGGATATTGTCCGGCGGGAAGTCAAGGATCCAACCGCCGGAATCTTCTCACTGACTCAGGTCCGCACCAGCCGGGATCTGAAATACTCCAAAGTGATGGTTTCCGTCCTGGGCGAAGATGAAACCCGTAACCATACCATCCAGATTCTGAATAAACTGGCCGGCTATTTCCGTCATCTGCTGAATGATAATGTCCATCTGCGAACCATCCCTCAATTGACATTCATCCTGGACACATCGGTCGATTATAGTCAGAAGATCGAAGCCCTGATCCGCCAAACCAAAGAAAAACCGGTTCCGGACCATGAAGCTTGATCTGATCCAAATCGTCCATCAACTGATCAACGCCGAAACCCAGAATATCCTGATTACCTCTCATGCCTTTCCGGATGGCGACTCCATTGCCTCTCAAGTGGCTCTGGCCTATTTGTTGAAACAGCTCAACAAAAATGTCATGATCTATAATCAGGACACTGTCCCGGAACGTTACCGCTATCTTCCCGGAAGCCAATGGATTCAAACCGATTGGAATCCGGAATTCAATCCTCAGCTATTACTGGTTCTGGATGTATTGCCATGGGAACGGCTGGGTACGGTTCAGTGGATCCGGGATCTCCACTTGCCTTTGATTGTGCTGGATCACCATATTCATGACCACCCGATCGAGGAAGATCATTACATCGATCCGGGAATGGCGGCGACCGCCCAGATTATCTATCAACTCTATTTGATCTCACAGTTGCCGATCTGCCGTGAAGCGGCGGATTGCCTTTATACCGGGATTCTGACCGATACCGGCCGCTTTCGATTCAGCAATACCTCGGCCGATATCCTCCAGATGGCCGCCGATCTGGTTCGCCATGGCGCTAATCCCGAAACAATTACCCGCGAAATTTACTTCAACCGCAATCCCTCTTTTCTGAAAAACCTGGGTAAAGTCCTCAATACCATCGAGATCGTTCCCGAATACCAATGCCTCTTCTGCCATTTTACCATGGATATGAACAATGGAATGCCGATTCGCATGGAAGAAACCGAGGATATTATCGAATATGTCAATTGTCTGGAAAGCGTCAAGCTCTATATATTCATCAAAGAGTACAAATCCGGGGAGTTTAAAGTCAGTCTTCGCTCGCGGGATGAGGTGGATGCCCGAAATCTGGCGGTTTACTTCGGCGGGGGCGGGCATAAACATGCTTCCGGTGCCAAACTATCCGGTAATCTTATTCAGGTCCGCGCCCAACTGATGGAACAACTGCACCGGGTCGGAACCAATCCTCCCCTGTGATCGAATGAAGACCGGATTACTGCTGATTGACAAACCCCAGGAATGGACATCCTATGATATTATACGCTTTTTGAAACCGAAATTCAAACCCGGAAAAATCGGCCATGCCGGAACCCTCGACCCCTTAGCTACGGGGCTGCTGCCGGTGGCTGTCGGGAATTCAACCAAATTGATCCCATTCATTCATCTGCTGAATAAGGAGTATGTCGCTGAAGCCCGGCTCGGGATAACCAGTGATACCTATGACATTACCGGCCGGGTGGAACAGGTTCCTGAAATCTTGATTCCCCGCCAGGATGAGGTGGAAGCGTGTCTGCGCGGATTCCTGGGAGAAACCATGCAGGTTCCCCCGCTTTATTCGGCACTCAAAATCAACGGCCGGCCGGCTTATCGCTACGCCCGGGGGGGACAGAATATCGAGCTGGCTCCCCGTCCAATCCGGATCGACCGGATTGATTTGCTGGAGTACACTTATCCCAGGGTGTATGTCCGGATCCGTTGCTCCAGCGGTACCTATATCCGCAGCCTGATTCATGATATGGGACGCTCGCTCCATTCCGGGGCCGTCATGACTTCCCTGATCCGAACCGCTATCGGACCCTTCCAACTTGAACAATCGATATCACCTACCCGGCAATTGACACCCGATCAATGGCGGGAACGATTGATCCCTCCCCGTCAAATCATTGGTTTTCTCCCGGAACTCGTTTTGCGGGATGATTTTCCTCTCGAAAACGGACTGCCCATTCAGCCCGTCGATATCCTCCACCTGCCGGATCATTCGGATCCCCCGTATGCCATTGTGCTGAAAAAAAAATCATCGACGACCATTTTAGCTATTGTCAAAGCGGAAAAAATAGATTATATTGATGTCTTGCAGTGGAAATACTGTTGTATTATTAACTATGACAGTGAAACGTGAATGGAAGTGATCAATGGAATCCCGGCGGCTGGTTTTTATATCCCTAATGCCGCTCTGAGTATCGGTGTATTTGACGGCTTGCATCAGGGCCATCGGGAACTTCTGAACCAAGTGGTGGAGTTCTCCCGCCGGCATGAGCTGAAGAGCCTGGTGTTGACCTTCTCGGTATCCCCGGCCATGTTGATGTCCCGTCATATCCAGCCGGAGTTTTTAACTACCGAACGGGAAAAAGCCCAAATACTCGCCCAGCTTGGGATTGATTGGATGTGGTCCTTTCCATTCGATGAACAGATTCGCAACATGACTTACTTGGAGTTTTGGAAGGACCGGATTGATCGGTATATGCATGTGGCCGCCTATTTTTGCGGTGATGAGCATGCCTTTGGACGCGATAAGGGCGGAGATGTCACTACCCTGACGGATCTGAGCCGACGCGAGGAATTTCAAATATTCCCTATCCATGTAGTCCAGGATCATCAGCTCAAGATCAGTTCATCCCATATCCGACAGTTGATCAAAGACGGCTATATTGACGAGGCTAATCAGCGTTTGGGTTACGCCTACCCGCTCCGCGGGCGGGTGGTGACCGGCGACGGATTGGGCCGAAAACTCGGTTTTCCGACCGCCAATCTGACTCCCGAAACGAATAAACTGATTCCGGCTCCCGGTGTCTATGCCGGTCAGGCCGCGGTTCGACATGCCGTTTATTCATGCTTGATCTACATCGGCCGCCGTCCCTCCATTCCTCACCGGGAAATGCCCGGCCCCGTCCGAATCGAATCCTATTTGCTCGATTTTGATCAGGATATCTATGGTGAAGAACTCGATCTCCAATTCTTTAGGAAAATCAGAGATGACAAGTTTTTTAATACGATTGATGCCTTACGCCACCAAATCAATCACGATGTGTCAGTATGTCGTCAACAACCGATCGGGTATCATGAGATGCCCCATTAACAAGGAGGAATGCTTAAATGCTTACTCAGGAAGCTAAACAGGAAATCATCCGAAAATATGGACAGAATGAAAGCGATACCGGTTCGCCTGAAGTGCAGATCGCACTTCTGACCGCCCGGATCGTCTATCTGACGGAACACTTCAAAACACACAAAAAAGATTTCCATTCCCGGAGAGGACTGCTGCGGATGGTCGGACAGCGCCGTAATCTGCTCGGTTATCTGAAAAGTATTGAAGTCGAGCGCTATCAGAAAATCGTAAGCGCTTTAGGATTGAGAAAGTAAAAGCTGATGAACGATCACTATCTTAAGATAATTGGAAGATAGGTCTTAGAATCAAGTTAAGGAGAAAAAATGCAAACAGTTCGGATGATGCTGCGAGATAAGGTTTTAGAAATTGAAACCGGGCGAATGGCTAAGCAGGCATCAGGCTCAGTCGTTGTACGATATGGTGATACCATGGTATTGGTTACTGCAGTGGCGAAAAAGGAAAAAACGGAAAGCCTGGACTTTTTTCCATTGACCGTGGATTTTCGGGAAAAAGCCTATGCTGCCGGTAAGATTCCCGGTGGATACATCAAGCGTGAAGGACCTCCCAGCGGCAAAGAAATTTTGAGCAGCCGCCAGATCGATCGCCCGATCCGTCCCCTCTTCCCGGATGGTTACAATCATGAGGTCCAGATTATTGCCTATGTGATCTCCTCCGATCAGGAGAATGACGGCGATGTATTGGGTATCTGCGGCGCTTCCGCGGCATTATGCATATCCGAGATTCCGTTTCAGGGGCCGATCGCCGGCGTCCGCGTCGGTCGAATCGATAACCGGTTTGTTATCAATCCTACCTATAGTGAATTGGGTCAATCCGAGATGGATATCGTGGTAGCCGGAAGTGAAGATTCCCTGGTCATGGTGGAAGGCGGATCCCGGGAAATCAGCCAGGAGCTGCTGGTTGAAGCCATGCAATATGGCCATGAGCACATCAAGCAGATCATTGCCATGCAGAAGGAACTGATTGCACTGGTGGGGAAACCCAAACGACCCTTTGAGAAGAATGAGGTACCCGAAGAACTGGAACAGATTATCCGTCGGGATTATACCGATCGCATCCATGCCGGCAATATTATCCGCGATAAGGAAGAGCGTCAGAGTGTGCTCGATGCCCTTCAGCAGGAAGCCCTGGACGCTCTGGCAGAAGCCTATCCGGATCAGGAGGGGGCGATTAAATATGTGCTGCATGAAATCGAGAAAGCACATCTGCGCCGATTGATCCTGGAAGAGAAGATCCGAGTGGATGGTCGCAGTTTGGATGAGATCCGTCCCATCAGCGTCGAAGTGGGCGTACTGCCCAGGACACATGGCTCGGCTCTGTTCACCCGCGGGCAAACCCAATCCCTCGGCGTGGTTACTCTGGGCAGCAAAATGGATGAACAGCGCTTGGATAATCTGGAAGGCGAATCCTTCAAAAGCTATATGCTGCACTATAATTTCCCACCTTTCAGCGTGGGTGAAGTCCGCCCCATGCGGAGTCCCGGCCGACGGGAAATCGGACACGGTAACCTGGCCGAACGCGCAATCGCTCCGGTTATCCCAACCGATGAGATCTTTCCCTATACCATTCGCATTGTTTCGGATATCCTGGAATCCAACGGTTCATCTTCGATGGCGACCGTCTGTAGCGGATCACTTTCCCTGATGGATGCCGGAGTCCCGATCAAAACCGCTGTCGCCGGTATTGCCATGGGTTTGATTAAACAGGATTCACAGTACTCAATTTTGACCGATATCCTGGGCGCGGAAGATCATTTGGGCGACATGGATTTCAAGGTCTGCGGAACCGCTAACGGCATCACCGCTTTCCAGATGGATATCAAAATCAAAGGGATTACCTTCGAGATCATCCGGGAAGCGATCGCCAAAGCCCAGCAGGCTCGAATGATCATTCTGGAAAAGATGAATGCCGTCCTGGCCAAACCCCGGGCCGAGCTCTCCGTATATGCACCGCGAATTCTGACGACCAAGATTCCGGCCGATAAGATCGGTGAAGTCATTGGCAGCGGCGGAAAAACCATCCGCCTGATCCAGGAAGAAACCGGCGCTGAAATCTCAATCGATCCCGATGGAACGGTCCACGTCGTCAGCATTAATAAAGACGGTGCCGCCAAAGCCATCGAAATCGTCGAAAGCATCGGATTCCCTCCCGAAGTGGGCTCGATCAAAAAAGGAAAAGTCATCAAACTCTTTCCCTTCGGTGCCGTCCTGGCCTTCGACTTCAATCGGGAAGGTTTATTGCATATCTCCGAAATAGACCATAAACGAGTCGAAGAAGTGACCGATTATTTTAAAGAAGGCGACGAGGTTGAAGTTAAGGTGATTGATATCGATAACGGCGGAAAAATCAAACTGAGCCGCAAAGCTCTTTTGCCCAAACCGCCCCGGCCTCCTCAGTCGCAACCTCAACGAGAAAGAGATGGAAATTAATGCCAATCCGGCCATCACGATCAATGTGAACCGGGCTGCCCAGCAAACCCAAAATACCCAGACTGTGATTCGGGAAAATCTGGCGCATAATCGGGAAATCCAGGACAAACTGGAACTCAATACCGATCAAATCGCTCAACGCACTCAATTCTACCGGGCCAATCTGGAAACGATCACCAAGGATCCGCTCTATCTGGACCGAAAAAGCACCAGCTTTTTCGGCCGGAAAGGGCCAATCCCCTGAGCTTTGTTTTAATCCGTGGGGGTGCTCATCGAACCCGATGGGCTGAGAACATACCCCTGGAACCTGATCCAGGTAATACTGGCGCAGGGAACGGAATATTATTTCCAATCCCGCCCCACATACCGAACAGGTTCCTCTTCTAAACCACACTTTTTAGAGAGGAGCTGTTATGTTACGATTTAACCTCTGCCTGCTGGCCATGGTCTTGCTTTGGTCTAACCCCGGCTGGGCATCCCAGACCATCGAGGGAATGGTCCTGGATTCCTTGTCAGGATTGCCGATTCCCCAGGTCAATGTCCAACTGGCCGATTCACCCGCTGGAACCATGACCAACCCGGATGGATCATTCCGCCTTAAATGCCTGAGCTTCCCCTGTGACATCATTTTGACCCACATTGGCTATCATCCGTGCCGGATTACACTCAGCCGATCGGAAAACCGGGTTGTCAGACTTCAATCCCGGTCCCTCCCGGGACCTGTGGTCATGGTCTCATCGACCCGGGCCGAGGACCGCCGGACTCCCGTCACCTTTTCCAATCTGGACCGCGCCACCATCGAACGATCCCACACCACTGAGGATATCCCGCTGATGATCAGCCATCAGCCGAATGTGACCGTCTCTTCGGATGCCGGTAACGGAATCGGGTATACCTATCTCAAGATCCGCGGATTCGATCAGAAACGGATCGGGGTTATGATCAACAATGTCCCGCTCAATGATCCGGAAGAGCATCAGGTCTATTGGGTCGATCTGGGCGATCTGACGGGTAATACTCGTGATATCCAGATTCAGCGCGGCGTCGGCGCCAGTCTTTACGGCAGCTCTACCCTGGGCGGCGCCGTCAATATTCTGACTCGTTCGTCGGAAACGGAAAACCAGGGCGATTTTCACAGCGGTGCCGGCAGTTTCGGAACCTGGAAAATGGCCGGCAGCATCAACCGTACCCTTCGCCCCTCCCTCTCCCTCCTGCTCCGTTCATCCTATACCACCTCTTCCGGATACCGGGACCGCTCCCAGTCCGATCTGGCCTCCTACTATATGGCGCTCAGCCGGCAAAAACCGACCATGATCAACCGCCTGCTCTGCTTCGGCGGATACGAAAAATCAGGACTGGCCTACAACGCCATTCCGGAATCCATCTACCGGACCAACCGAAAATACAATGATATGGCCGTGTATTCCAACTCCATCGATCGATTCGTCCAGCCACACTTCCACTTTGTCAATACCCTCCTCCTTTCCAACTGGCTGATTGAGAATACCCTCTTCTATGTCTACGGCAATGGATATTACGAACAATACAAAGATGGGATCGATAGCGATAAACTCGAATACTATTCCATATCCCCCGACACCCTCGATGAGACCACCGATCTGGTCCGGCGTAAAAATGTCATCAAAAATCAACTCGGCTGGGTGGCCCGCCTGGAATGGAAAAATAATCGTCATCACCTGAGTCTGGGATGGAATCTCTGGGATTATCATGCCGATCATGACGGGAAAGTGATCCGCCTGGGAGATCGCTCAATGAATCATCGATACTATGATTATACCGGCGATAAACAAAACTATGCCGTGTATCTGAATGATATCATCAACCTGAATGACCGCATCGGAATCATGATGAATGGATTGTGGGAATACAAAATCTACCGCCTGACCCAAAATCGGGTCGGCAATTATCAGGGTTTGCAGTTGAATCGACTGGAAGCCGACTACCGGTTTTTCAGTCCCCGGATCGGAATCAACCTGAATCTTTCGTCCCGAATCCATTGCTTTGCCAATTATTCACAAGCCTGGCGCGAACCCGCCGATAAGGATCTCTATGACACCTGGAGCGGCCCGGATGATCTGGGCGCCGAACCTCTGTTCCATCATAAAACCATCGTGTATGACAACCAGGGTAATCCGCTCTATCAGGACTGGTCCGATCCCCAGCTCAAAGCCGAACAACTTCATGACTGGGAATGGGGATGGGGCTTTAGTCATCCCCGGGTACAGTTGAAAATGAATGCCTACTGGATGGAATTCCGGAATGAGATTGTCCCTCTGGGTACGGTTAATGCCGAGGGGCTGCCGGTTCGCGGTAATGCCCCGGAAAGCATCCATCGCGGGATCGAGTGGAATCTGATGGTTAAAAGCGGGACCATGTTTCGGTTCGAAACATCGGGTGCCTATAGTCAAAACTATTTCAGCCGTTTTGTCCAACAGGATTGGAATGATGATTGGAGTGGTGCGACCCAAGTCAATCTGAAAAATAAAACCATTGCCCTTTTCCCCGACTGGATTGTCAATCTTCAGCCGGGGATTGTCTACCACCGACTGGACGCCGATCTGAATTTCCGCTACCAGGGACGCCAGTATCTGGATAACATGGAAAACCGCAGTCGATCGATCGATCCGCATTGGGTGGTGCAGATGATGGTTCGCTACTCGATACCGGTTCAGCCGGTTGGACGAGAAATGATGCTTTATGTGAAAATCGATAATCTATTCAACCAGGTCTACGAAACCAGCGGGTATGTCGATGGCGAAAACTGCTATTTCCCGGGGGCTCCCCGAAACGTTTTTGCCGGCCTGAAATGGGGCTTCTGATGATGGCGGCCATTATCGCCAATGGTGACCTTCCGGACTCGGAGCATCTGACGTCCATCCTGGACCGGACCCAACTCTGTATTTGTGCTGATGGGGGCGCCAATGGCGCCCATCGGCTCGGTATCATCCCCGATTATGTGATCGGGGATCTGGACTCGATCGATGATGAGGCTCTCCAGTATTATCGTTACCATTCTCCATCGACCCGAATCATCCATCAGTCCGATCAATCGACGACCGATCTTGAAAAATGCCTGGTTTTCCTTCAGCAATATCCGGTTGAAACCTGCTACCTGCTGGGAGTCACCGGCGATCGGAGCGACCATTTTCTTTACGCCCTTCATCTGCTTCACCTCTTTTCACGCCGAATGAACCTGATCATGATCAGCCGGCACCAACAGATTTTTCTGGTGCGAGACCAGGTCGAATTCGATTCGGTCTCGGATACCGTCTCATTCTTCGGATTTCCGGAAGCCGGAGGCGTGACCACGGAGGGATTTCACTATGCGATAAAAGATTGCCGGATCGGCATGAATACCATCCAGAGCATCAGTAACCGAATCGAACGGGTTCCGGCCAGGCTTACGATTCGCTCAGGGTGTCTGCTGGTCATTGTCAGCCGGAATGAGGACAACCGGTGAAGAATTGGTTGGTCTGGATGCCGATCGGATTCTATCTGATTTGGGTGATGATCCAGTGGATCCGATCCTGGGGTGTCAACCTGAAGGATATGGCCGGCTATATGATTGCCGGCCGCCATCTGAGTCTCCCCGGTCTGGTGGCCTCCCTGGTTACCGGTTGGTACGGGGGAATTCTGGGAGTCGGCGAATACTCTTTCAACTATGGAATATCCTCCTGGCTGGTGTTTGGCGTACCCTATTATCTGGCGGCTATCCTGTTTGCCTTTTTTTTGTCCGGCCGGATCAGAAAAAGCCGGATGCTGACCATTCCGGAACAACTGGAACACTTCTACGGCCGCAAGGTTTCCATTCTGGGGGCGGGAATTATCTTTATCCAGAGTGTTCCCGCCGCGTATATCCTGGAACTGGGAATCCTGATCCGCTTTGTCACCGGCTGGCCGCTGATGACCTGCATTATTCTGGGTGCTCTGGGATCGACCGGATACCTGTTTGCCGGAGGCTTCAGAATGATGGTCCGCAATCATCTGGTTCAATTCGGTCTGATGTTTCTGGGATTTGCCATGATTCTGGCGATGTGCCGATACCGGTTCGGCGGGTGGGAATACCTGCAGCAGGCGGCGGATCCCCACATGTTTACCTGGCATGGCGGAAACAAACCGATCGTGATTCTGATCTGGTATTTTCTGGCTCTGAGTACCCTGGCCGAACCCCTCTTTTATCAACAGTCGGCCGCCGCCAGAAATCCTGCGGTCGCCCGGTGGGGAATCCTGATTTCAGTCCTATTCTGGATTCTGTTCGATTTTATGACTTCGTTCACCGGCATTTATGCTCATGCCATTCTGCATCAGATCCCCGATCCGGTGATGGCCTATCCCATGTTGAGTCAGAAAATTCTTCCGCCCTTGCTTCATGGTATCTTCATCTGTTCGATGCTGGCTGTCATCATGTCCACCATTGACAGCTTCGCCTTTATCTCGGGGGTCACCATCGGACGGGATATCCTGCATAAGCTGGCGCCCGACTCGATTCAATCCGGCAAGAATCAAAAAGGATTGATCCAGATTGGCCTGATCCTGTCAAGCCTTTTTGCGATCATGATCGCATCGCTTTCCGACAGCGTGGTTCAAATCTGGTATGGAATCGGTTCGATCGGTATTCCGGCTATTCTGGTCCCGGTGGTCTCCTCATACAGCCGCTATCCTATTTCCAGGCGCTCGGCAGCGATCATCATCCTGGGTTCGTCCTCTCTCTCCCTTTTCTGGTTGGCAACGCCGCTTCTGTTTCGTCAGGAGGGCTACCTGGGAGGAATTGAACCGGTATTCCCAGGATTAGTGTGGGCTATGCTCGTTTGGGGTCTAAGCCGTATCCGAGCCTTACGATCCGTATGATCCCTAAAAAAATTCTTGACATCATCGGGGTTTTTAATTATTATAGAACTCGTTGAGAAATGACTTAACGATGTCGGTCGAATGATTCGGTACTGAGAAAGGGGAATTTATGTCGTTGATATCGATTGTTTTAAAGGGCGGAATCCTGGTTTATCTGATACTGGCTCTTTCCATCATCGGCTTGGCGGTTTTTCTGGAACGCTTCTTCACCATTAAAAAGGCAGCCATCAATTCCCGAGCCTTTTTGAATCGAATCAAGATGCTGGTCCTCAACAATCAGTTGCCGGAAGCGATACAGGTTTGCAGCCAAACCGATGCCCCGGTAGCCCATGTTCTCAATGGTATCTTAAAACGGCGGAATCTCAGTTATGATGAAATTAAGGACTCGGTGGAAACCGAAGCCAATCTCCAGATTTATCAGCTCGAGAAATACTTTAATGTGTTGGGGACTATTGCGGCGGTCAGTCCGCTGATCGGATTCTTGGGCACCGTTACCGGTATGATTCGCACCTTTATGGCGATTGAAGCCCATACCGGCCAGGTTGAACCGGCTATTCTGGCCGGAGGCATATGGGAAGCCCTGATCACGACAGCCGTCGGTTTGACTATCGGGATTCCGGCCCTGATCGCCTATAACTATCTGGTAACCAAGGTGGAAAAATTCGCTTTTGAAATTCAGCAAAGCTCTTTAGATCTTCTGGAAGTTATCCTCAATAAGGAGGATCCCGATGAAGATCACCAGTAAAAACAAACTGTTGGTGGTGTTTTCCGCCATCTCCCTCACTGATATTGTGCTGTTGCTGCTGATATTCTTCCTCCTGTCATCCTCGTTCGTGGTCCAATCCGGAATTAAAGTCAACCTGCCGGCCTCGGTAACCCGTGACGTCAGTGTGGATGATCTGATGGTGATTTCATTGACCCGTTCCGGAGAAATCTATTTGGCCGGGGATGTCACCACCAGTTTCCAGGAACTGGGAATCCATCTGGCGCCACGGCTCCAATCCAATCCGGATCAGCGGATCCTGCTTCAAGCGGATAAAGACGTGCCTCTGGAATGGGTGATCAAGACCATGGATATCATCAAAACCGCCGGGGGAAAATCAATCACGATTGCCACCCGGCAAGAAAAAATCGATGAGAACTAAGTACTGGATCATCTCCCTGATACTCCATCTTCTTCTTTTTCTGGTCCTGGTTTGGGTAAATTGTCCCGGTGATTTCAGCCGTCTGGACCAGGAATTTTACGTCAGCATGTCATCCTCGATGTTTATGGATCGCTATCCGGAAACCGGCCAGATGCCGGGAGGAGGCGAGCCCACCCCCGGACACGATGTGCCGCAGACGCCGGACAAAGCCGATCTGGCTTCGGCGCTTCAAACCGAAACCATCAGCTCTCCCAAATACCAGGATGATCTGCCCTTGCCGGAGTATGCCCCTCAACCCGCCGCGTCATCACCGGCCGCCGGTTCACCATCAGCAGGACAACCCCGCCTGACATCCCAGGCCTCAACCCTTCCTCTTCCCCATGCCGGGAAAAAATTGGGACTGCCCAGAAAAACGGACAGCCAAGGGGGTGACGGCAGCTTTTTTTCGGTGGAAGGCGATCTGAAAAACCGACTCATTATCAATCAATCGGCACCGGATCCGGTCCATGGATTGAAGGAGGAGGTCAGAGTCAGCTTTCGTCTTCTGGTGGATGGCAAAGGACAAGTGACCGAAATTATCCCGATCCAGAAGGGGGATTACCGGGTCGAGACCAGTTCGCTCAAGGCCCTCAAAGAATGGCGGTTCAACCCGTTACCGGCTGCTGAAAAGGATTCGTTACAAAGTGGAATTATAACCCTGATCTTTAAATTGCAATAATCCGACATCCGATGGATGACGGCTCAGGATACCATGAAAGGAGATTTTTTATGCAGGTGACTGCTTCTAGAAAACAGTTTTCGTTTTATTTCGGCCGGTTGGGTCTGATCTTTCTGATGATTTCAATGAGTCTGGCGCTCAGTTTCTTGTCCGGGTGTTCCATGTTTTCAAAGCCCAACCGTTATATCAAAGATTTTTTGAAGGATGATGCCGATGTCTGGTGTCTGTATTATGATGAAGCTGTTTTCCTGTTCCGTGGTGATTCGACCCTGGGTATCCCCCCGATGGCCGACAGCATCGCCCGGATCATCTCGCACAGCGACTCGGCCACTACTCCCAATCCCTGGACCCCGGAAGAATATGCCGGCAGTTTTATGGTCCGGACCGATGCCAACGAAGCCAACCATGAATATGTCATCGATTATACCCGTAACAAATACGCTGTCGGCCTGAAATTAAAAGAAAATATCATCGAATTCAATTATATGTACAATGGGGAATATCTGGCCGAAACCGTCTCCCTGACTGAGCATGATAAAGCAGCATTGAAAAACCTGTTTGAGAAATTCATCAAGGCGTATGTAACGGCTAAATGGGACGATAAGTATATCAATATCGAGGATCCCCGCTGGTCAGTGATCAAACCAGCCGCGGAATAAACGCTCCATCGCATCCCGACTGCCTGCGGTTTTCAAAGGGACCGGGAGTGAGTTTTCGATAAAGCGTCCGTAAGCCGCCGAACGCACCCGTTTGTCCAAAATCAGAATGATACCGGTATCATCCCGGTGCCGGATCAATCGTCCCAGTCCCTGTTTCAGCCGGATGATGGCCTCAGGTAGGGTGTAATGATAAAAGGGATTCTTGTTCTGCTGCTGCAGATACTCCAGCCTGGCCTCAATAATCGGTTCATCCGGCACCTGAAATGGAAGTTTGGTAATCACCACCACTTCCAAGGCCTTCCCCGGCACGTCTACCCCTTCCCAGAAACTCTCCGTTCCCAATAATACCGATGATTCATTTTCCTTGAATTCACGGAGCAAATGCTGGGTCGAGCTTTTGCGGTTCTGCATCATCAGCTTGATCCCGTGCTGCTCGAAATGCGGTTTCATCCGCTGATGAAAATCCTGCATCATACTATAGGATGTGAACAGAATCAGACACCCCCGTTTGTGGATCGGAATCAGATAATTCAGCAATTCGGCTGATTGTTGAGTAAAACTCTGAGTTTGGGCCGGATCGGGCAGAAAGGTGGGAAGACAGATCATGACCTGTTGATCCAACTGAAAAACCGGTTCCAACACCAGTTCGTTGATCCTTTCCGCTTCGATATCCTCCAATCCCAACCGGCGTTTACAATAGATAAAATTCTGATTGATCGTCAGGGTGGCGGATACCAGAACGATGCTTTTAACTGCCCCGAATAACTGCTCCTGAAGAATTCGGTCAATTTGGACCGGCCAGGAATGCAGTTCCGGATACTTTTCCTTTTCCTCAATTTCTACCCAATGAACCCGATTCTCCACACGGCAATGCAGGAAATCATCCAGAAACTGCCGGATTTCGCCCAACTGAACCGACAAGGCATCCAATCCGGCACAGTATTCTTCCAAGCCATATTCCTCTGCTTTTTCTTCCACTATGGTATGGATGGCTTTTATCCCATCCAGTAAGGCGGTGATCAATTTCTCGATCCTGGTAAATCGGGTCATTTCGGCTGAATGATCATCAAACGGCTGCCGAATCCTGGAATGAATACTATAACCACTGCCCTTGGGCGGTTGGATCGATGTCCGCACCTGATCAAACAGATTCCGGCATTCCGAATCGAGCCGGGAAGCGAGCAGGATCATTTCATTAACGCTGTTTTCGAGTTGAGCCGTAACCTCGAATCCGTAAAAATTCTGGGTTTGAACGGTATGAAGCAGTCGCTTGAGCAAGACATACTGATCGTGAGGATTCAGGCAATAGAAATCCAGCAATCCCCCAATCCGATGATAGCTCATATCCTGTCCCAGGAAGGATACGGCCGTTTTTTCCAGTTGATGGGCTTCATCGATTATCAGGTGCTGAAAATCATGGATGAAACTGTTTTCAATAGTCAGTTCCGCCATCAGTAAGGAATGATTGGTAATGACGATCTGGGCCTGCATCGCCTGTTGCCGGGCCCGATAGTAATAGCATTCCCGTTTATGAGGGCAGCTTCGGGGAAAACAACTGATGGTGTCGGAGGAAAAATATCGGGCGATGCTTCGGGTCGGATCCGATTTACCGATCTCCCCCAAATCACCGGTTTGGGTATAGGCTTGATATATAACAACCGGCAGAATTTGTTCCCGCAGGGCCGGCGGTAAATGAGGGAGCTGGAATTCCAAAAACTGGGTGTACTTTTTTCGGCAGAAATAGTTGTTTCGGCCCTTCAGAATCGCTGACGAAAATGACTCGTTGACCATATGATGGATAAACGGAATATCTTTAAAAAACAGTTGATCCTGCAGGTTTTTAGTTTTGGTGGAAATCAGCACCGGCTGGCGGCTGCGGGTCGAAAACAGAATGGCGGGGATAAGATAGGCAAAAGATTTACCGGTACCGGTGGCGGCTTCGGTGATCCCGATGGTTTCCTCCTCAAAGGATTTTAGAATGAATTCCGCCATGGTTTCCTGGATATGGCGGTACTCATAGTGATCCAATTGCCGGCTGATCAATCCCCCGGGTTTGAAAAAATCTTCCAGGCGTTCCGGATAATCGAAATCGGAACCCTCGGCTTGGATAGCGTTGGATTCGGGCTGAGGCAGATCAGGTAGGGATACCTGATATTCCGGAGCAGGATGGGTACCGCCCTTGGTAGTGAGTAATTCCCGGAAATAGTCGGTATAGACTGAATCGGTATTGATGAAGAAATTGGCCAGGGTGTTCATGATCTCCAAGGATTGATGGATCCAGAATTGATTGAACTTTAAAAAAAGCAATCCGGTCATACGGGCATCCGATTCGGCGCGGTGAACCTTATCAATTGTGACTTCCCAGGTTTCAGCACTGTCTTTAAGTTTATAGGAGGTCAAGAAAGGCCAGGCTGAGCGGGCCAAGACCAGAACATCCAGAATGGGATTGGAAAAGGCAACCCCGGCTGCCGCCATTTCTCTCCGAATAAATGCGGCATCGAAGGGAGCATTATAGAATACCAGGGGTAGGTCACGGCAAAAGGTATGGAATTCTGAGATAACGGAGGCGATGGATGGAGCGGTCTTCAAATCCTGATTCAGGATCCCGGTGAGCTGAGAGATAAAGGGCGAGATGGGATGGCCGGGATTGATCAGACGGCTGAAAGAGGCGCTTTCCCTTCCGTCGGTGAATTCTACCGCCGCTATCTCGATGATGTGATCCCGGTTTGGATCTAAACCGGTGGTTTCGATATCAACCGCAATAAAATGATGGATCATGGAATGATTACCGGGTGTTCCTTAGAAAAAGTTGAATATATCACTATTGGTATGGATAACGTTTAAATAGATGATTTAGGCAGGCACCGATGAAGCGGAAAACAGTATGGTAGGTGCGTCCTCCGGGCGCACACAAAAAAGGAAGCCGGCGGAAGATCCACCGGCTTCATCGAAGATCAATCAGGCGCGGTCAGCGGAACCGAGAACATTTCGATTCTTGGCCACGATCATCTTTTTGAGTTCTTCCCGGGCCGGGCCTAAATATTTCCGAGGATCGAATTCCTGGGGTGTGTTAGCAAACACTTTGCGAATGATGGCCGTCAGAACCAATCGTCCGTCACTGTCGATATTGATTTTGCATACAGCGGATCGGGCGGCTTTTCGTAGCTGCTCCTCGGGAATACCGACCGCATTGTCCATTTTCCCGCCATATTGATTGATGATGGCCACATATTCCTGTAATACCGAGGATGAACCGTGCAGAACAATCGGAAATCCGGGAATCCGCTGTTCAATCTCTTTCAGGATATCAAACCGGAGTTCCGGCGGCTGCTCGCCCGGTTTCAGTTTGAATTTGTAAGCCCCATGAGAGGTTCCAATCGAGATCGCCAGACTGTCCACCCCGGTCTTTTTTACAAAGTCTTCTACCTCTTCGGGACGGGTATAGTTGGAATGCTCGGCCGATACTTCATCCTCGATACCGGCCAGCACACCCAGTTCTCCCTCGACGGTAACATCGAATTGATGGGCATACTCCACCACCTGGCGGGTAACCTTTACATTTTCCTCATAGCTGAGATGAGACCCGTCAATCATGACCGAAGAAAATCCGTTGTCGATACAGGATTTGCAGGTTTCAAACGAATCGCCGTGATCCAGGTGCAGCACGATCGGGATATTGGAACCGGCTTGTCGGGCCATCTCGACCGCCCCCATCGCCATATAGCGGAGCAGGGTTTCATTGGCGTAGCTGCGGGCGCCTTTGGATACCTGCAGAATCACCGGGGATTTGGATTCGATGCATCCGAATATGATGGCCTGCAACTGTTCCATGTTGTTGAAGTTGTACGCCGGAATGGCATAGCCTTCCGCCATGGCCTTCTTGAACAGCTCCCGGCTGTTGACCAGGCCCAATTCACGATAATTGACATGATTCGACATTAAATCCTCCTTGGATTATTGATAAGACCTCGGTAATTGAAACACTTGAAAATGTAAAAAACGCGGAAAATCCGCCCATGATGCTTGATTTCCAATGTTTTATAGGGCTCAACCCGCTCAAATACCAGATTCAGGGATTCCATATGACGCATTTTTTCAAAGTCCGAATAGACAAAAATGGCATTCTGACCGATTCGCTGCTGGGGATCGCCCCGGAAATCAAACTGAAGGGCTGACTCACCATATACATTCTGGGCATAAATCCGATCCTGATAGGGGGTGTAAAAGGCCATCTCGGCGGCGACTTTGTATTCATTGCCGAAAATGAACACCGGTCCCTGCCGGTTCATCTGCGAGTGCAACTGCACAATCTCATGCGATAGTTCCCGCCATCCGTTCCAGGTATCCCCCTTTTTGATCGGAACTAAGGGAAACAGAATAATGGCAATATTCAAGCCGATCATGATCATACTGAATACCGCCCCAAACTTGACCCTGGAAGAAATCCCCGGTATCTCGCCGTCCTGATCGAAGCGGTGAAAGTAAAGGTAAACGATGGCGATCAATAATGTCAAATAGGCCGGCTCCAGCCAGTTCATCTTGACCAGGGTGGTGAAACTGACCATGAAGAAAAAGATGATCATCGGGACGGAATAAGCGGATAAGAATAGCAGACGTTCTTTTTTGAAATGGAACAAATTCTTGCATAAGGCTGCAATGGCTGCGATTCCAAGGATGAAAAACAGCGGGGTCAATTCATACAACTGACTGGCGATCAGTTGAAAGAAATAATTCAGGGTGAAAGAGGTGGCCTTGACGGCTCGATTACTGCTCTGAAAAAGAAATGACGCCCAATTATGGGTTGCGTTCCAGTAAATTACCGGACTGAAAACCAGCAACGCCATGATCATGGCCAGATAGGGCTGAGGTTTCCAGATGAAATGGCGGTTATAATTTGAAACCAGCAGGTAAAGCAGGGTGGATATCAGCAGGAATCCGGCCGTGTATTTGCTGCCCAAGGCCAATCCGGCGAAGATTCCGGCCAGCAGCCACCAATACCAGCGGTTCTGCATCAGAAATACCTTGCTCAGCATCCAGACGGTCAGCAGCCAGAAAAAAAGCAGCGGCGTATCCGGTGTAGCAATGAAAGAACTGATGTTGAAAAAAATCGTCAGGTTCAACGCCGCCACACAGTAAAAACCCAGCTTATAGCTGGTAAACATCTGACTGGTCATCCGGTACATGACCCACATGATACCGATCGAATATAGAATCATCGGCAAACGCACAAACAACTCATGATTACCCAATAGGTAGGTGAAAAGCCCGATCGAATAGGAACAGATGGGAGGGTGATCAAAATAGCCCAGGGCCGGCTGTTGGATATACAGCCAATAGTAGGCCTCCTGGGGAACCAGCGGAATGAGGGCGGCGATGACAATCCGAAAAAGGGTAACTCCCGCAATCAATATCCACAACCAACGCGTATAATGGTGCTGATGGCTTACCTGATGATTCATTATTTCTACCCCCGAACTGGTAAATGGTTACCGAATCACTATCATCATCGTCTTCTATATCAATACGAATTTTCTTCACTTTTATCAAGTTATTTTTAGACCCTAAAGATTTATATCAAAATATTCTTGACAAATCATGAAAAATATTGTATTATTACGGTCACAATTCAATGGGCGATTAGCTCAGGTGGCTAGAGTACTTGCTTGACATGCAAGGGGTCACTGGTTCAAGTCCAGTATCGCCCACTATACTAAACCCGGAAGTCATTATATCTCCCGGGTTTTTTTATTTACCCTTTTTCATCTCCCGATTTTGGATTGTCCAACGATGGGTATATAAGGCTATCCTTGCGTAGCTGGTGAAATACCTGTTCTTCCCCGTATAAAAAGTCATCGATTTGGCTGAAATCCGCCTGACGGTACACCATTTCGATCAGGCGGTGATGCCCCAGCAGCAGTTCTATGGCCGGGATCTCCCGGATGAATTCATAGGGTTGACTCCTGAAAAAATCATGATCGCCTACCATCCGGCGGAACACTTGAATGATTTGCATATAGGCCCGGAACGGGCGGACCGGGCGGCGGTCGGCCAGGTGAATATATACCCCGCCGCATCGCTGCCCGGCCTCTTTTTGAAACATCGGCCGGAATTCCAGCGGCATAAATGTCAGTCCCGGAATCTCCAGCCGGTCCAACTCATCTTTCAGCCGAAAGGGATCGATACCCGCTTTCCCGATCGCCAGAAACGGAAAGGTCGTCCCGCGCCCTTCCGACAGATTGGTACCTTCCAGCAGGCATCCCCCGGGATAAAGGATCGCCGTATCCACCGTCGGCATGTTGGGTGAGGTCGGTATCCACGGATAATCATAGTCATCATAAAAACTGTCCCGGCACCATCCGGTGATCGGGATGATCTCCATCGGAAAGCTCATACCCTTCATCTGATAATAATATCGGGCCAGTTCACCCGAGGTCAGCCCATGGCGGTGAATCAGCGGAAACCGCCCCACAAAGCTGGCATAGCGTTCCTCCAGAATCGCCCCCTCGATATCGATTCCGTTAATGGGATTGATCCGGTCCAGGATGAACAACGGTTTGGGATGCTGTTCCAGATAATCCATAAAGATGCTCAGGCTTTGCAGATAGGTGTAATAGCGGCTCCCGATGTCCTGAACATCGTAAATGATCGCGTCGAATCGGTTGAAATACTCCGGATCCGGCTCCAGGGAGGATACCTCATTACCGTATAGAGAAATGACCGGAACATCGAGGATCCGGTTTTCCTGGCCTACCGATTCCATATCCTGGGCAACCGGGAAATAGCCGTGCTCCAAAGAATAAACCAGGCTGACGGCAATCCGGTTCTGTAGGAGAATCTGTAACGTGGAAATCCCCTCCCGGTTGACCGCGGTATGATTGGTGATCAACGCGATTTTCAGGCCGGATAAAAGCGAGTAATCCAGATTGTCGATACCTTGGCGTAACGGCTGTTTCATGTAGTCCTCCGGGAAATGGTCCATAATCCATGGTTTTTTATTCCAACCATTTCCAGTATAATTCAGCTCGGGAATAAAGTCAATGGGGAATTGAGTAAAATCTATATCAGCCGATCAGACAAGTTTATGCGGCTGATCGTTACGACACGGAGTGTACCGCCCGGGATGCCCGGCGTTTTTCCAGCCACAGCACACAGGCCGGCAGAACAATCAGCCCCAGGGCGACCGAGGTGGTCAGACCGCCGATGGTAGTCAGGCTGAGAGTGTACCAGAGGTCATCCCGGCTTTTATCCCCGGTGATGATCATCGGCATCAGTCCGGCAATAGTGGTCAGGGTAGTCATGATGATCGGCCTTAACCGGTCGCTTCCGGCCCGGATCAGCAGATCCTCGAGGCAGTCGAAACCGCCCCGCCGTCTCAGCAGGCGGATGTGATCCAGAAAAATGATGGCATTGTTGACCACAATCCCCAGCAGCAGTATCACCCCGATATAGGCTGACTGGTTGAAGGTGGTGTCGGTCAGGTAGAAGGTCATCATCACCCCGATCAGGGAGAGCGGGATGATCAGGAAGACCATCAGGGGATAGCTGAAGGATTCGTAGAGTCCGGCCAACACCATATACATCAGCAAAAGGGCCAAACCGGCCACCCACCAGGTGGAGGATTTTTTCTCATCGTCAAAGAAACTCCATCCCAATGTTTCGAGGGAGTATCCCGGGGGCAGATCGACGGTCGGCACAAAGCGTTTGATGAAGCGCTGGGTGTAGTCGCCGGGAGCCAGGTAATCGAAGACCACGACCTTGAAATAGCGCTGGTCCTCGCGTTCGATCATCGGCTGGACATCCAGCAGCCGGATATCGGCCAGTTCGCCCAGGCGGCTTTCACGCCGGTAAAGATTGCGGATCACCAAGGGATCGAGCTGATAAAACTGGAAATCCGCGTAATCATGGGACTGGATCACGAAGGGGACCTCTTCGGAACCCAATCGGATCCGCTGGCGATAATTGGAGCCGGTCAGATAGGGCCTGAGTCCCCGGATGACATCGGACGCCGTGAACTGCCGCTGCATCATCCCGGCCCGGTTGAGCCTAAGCGAGGTCTCCTGGCTGGTACTCCAGCCGTATCCCCGCCGGGTTTGATCGGTTCGGATATTCTGGACCCGGGGGTAGACCTCCAAGGCGCGTTTGATGTTGTCGGCCAGTTCTTCCAGCCGACGATAATTATAGCCCGACAGCAGCAGGCGGTTGTTGATGGAAACGCCGCCCCCGCCGGAACTGAATCCATCACCGTAACCGTTCACCCGGATCACGGCATTCCCGATCCGGGTCGCCTGGATGATCAGCTTCTCCTTGATGATATAGGGAATGGCGGTCAATTGGTTCTCCGGGGTAAACCTGACCTCCATCCTGGCATAGGTGGCATTCAGCCTGGCCCGGTACTCCTTGATCCCCTCCTCGGCGGCCAGGGTGCTCTCGATCCGACGTACTACCTTGTCCATCTCCTCGATATCCGAGCCGGGGGGTAATATCACCATCACCTCAATATAGGTCTCTTCACCCCATTTCCATATCTCACCCCGGCTGACATAGCGGTAGAACAGGTAACTGCTGCCGCCCAGACCGAAATTCAGAGCGGGGCGGATCGCCTTGATCCATGAAAACTCCATCACCCGGTTATAGGTGAGGATCAGGCTCGATTTCAGCGGTGACCGCTTCAAATCCGTCGGACTGGAAATGCCGGCCGGCAGCAGCCAGACCGGCAGACCGAACATCCAGACGGCCAGCAGAATGGTCAGCCGGGGTCGTCGTAGGACATGTGTCATGATCCGGGTATACAGCCACTGTAATCCCCGCGAAACCCGATTGGCCCTCGGGGTGTCGTGATCGGGGGGAATCGGTTCACCCGAATCCAAAGCTGCCGCCACGAGTTCGGTTCGATTGCCGGCCTGAATTCCACCCTGAGTTGTGGCCCGATCGGATGGCAACTCATCTTCCGGCCTCCCGTTTTCCTGATCCCGCTCGTCCGAAATAGTACTATTCCGGTTTGGTATCGAGTCAGATTTCGTCTGCTTTTTCAGGCTCTGGTAGACGGCAGTCGGAATAAAGAGGAAGGATATCAGTAATGAGAAGATCAACGACAGCGAAACGGTAACCGCAAAGGGCAGATAATAGATCTTCAGTTCTTCCATCAGGTACAGGAATGGAAAGAGCACCGCCAGGGTAGTCATAGTGGAGGCGATAACCGGCATGGCGATCTCCCCGACTCCGGTTGAACAGGCTTCTTCGGGGGATAGCCCTTGTTGCCGGTATCGATGGATATTCTCGGCCACCACGATTGAATTGTCGACCAGGATGCCGAATCCCAGTGCCAGTCCGCCCAGGGTGATCAGGTTAAGGCTGTAATTGAAGATGAACATCAGCAGCAGGGTGGCCAGAGCGCTGATGATGATCGAGAACTGGACCTGGAAAGCGGTCGACAGATGGGACAGGAACATCAGCAGGACCAGAAATATGATCAGGAAACTGAAGACGGATCGATAGGCGAAGGTCCGGATATTCTCGCGGATCACCCGGCTCTGGTCGTCTTCCAGCCGCAATTCCATGCCTTCCGGCAATCCGGATTGCAGGGCGGCCACTACCTCCATCACCTGGTCGACCACCTTGATGGTGTTGTAGTTGGGTTCCCGTTCCAAAATCAGCAGCAGCGAGTTACGACCGTTGATGCGGATGAACGAGCCGGCCGGCGACAGGGTATCGGTGACGGTCGCCACATCCTCCAGTTTGAGCATCCGCCCGCCGGCCATGCCCAGCGGCAGTTGCCGGATATCCCATAATGATCGGGCCGATTCGCTGATCAGTACCGTCCGTCTCTGCCCCTGGCTGATCAGCCGGCCGCAGTGGATCTCCGCCACCCGGTCCTGGATCAGGCTGTAAATATGATTTTCATTCAGCTGAAAGCGTTTCATGCTCTGCTGATCGAGCGCGATCAGGATCTGGTGTTCCCGTCCGCCGACCACCTCGACATTGGATACCCCCGGGATCCCTTCCAGCATCGGAATCAGCCGCTTTTCGGCATATTCCTTCAACTGGGCGTCATTCCAGCTTCCCAGGATATTGTAACTCATGAACTGACTGGTGCTCATTTCTTCCGGAATATAGGCCGATACGCTCGGCGGACGAACCTGTTCCGGCAGGCGATCCATCAGGAAGGCGAGGTGTTCCTGTACCACAAATCGGATGTAATCGGGATTGGCTTTGGATTCCAGCTCCAGGCTGATCTGGGAATAGCCGGTATTGGAGAAAGAACTGATCTTGCGGATACCCGGAATGGTGCTGATTTCGCTTTCGATCTGTGAGGTGACGTCGTTTTCCACCACCTGGGGCGACATGCCGGGATAAATTGCGGTAACGGTGAGACGGGGATAATCGACCGAGGGGGTGATCTCCTTGGGCATACGCAGGACCGCGAACACCCCGGCTACCGATAGAGCCAGGGCCAGGGTCCACACGGCCACCGGCCGGCGGATCAGGGATAATCGCATCCCGATCAATCCTCCACCGGTTTGGGAGTGACCGGGGTATCGTGGGCCAAGGCAAAATGCCCGTCTACGATCACCGATTCTCCTTCCTTCAGATCGAAGGTCGAGGAGACCACCTCGATCCAGTCGTCATTTTCCAGCCCGGTTTCCACATAGCACCAGAAGGCTTTGCCGTTGCGGACCGCGAACACCAGTTTGCGTTGGTCGCGTACCAGCACGGCGGCCCGGGGAACCAGCAGTTTGTCGCTATAGCGGCGCACGGCCATCCGGGCGGTGCCGTACATCCCGGATTTGAGCAGTCCCTCCGGATTCTCCAGCCTGGCCGTCACCTTGCAGGTACGGGTTGTCGGATCCACCAGCGGATTGACGCCGATGATCCGGGCCTTGAAATGGCGGTCGGCGAATGCCGGAAAATTCAGCTTGACCTCCCAGCCCGGCTTGATATGGCCGATATCGGTTTCCAGGGCTTCCAGCTTGATGTCGAGCCGACTGAGATCCACCAGGCTGAACAGGGTCTGGCCGGCGGTTACCGTTTCTCCGGTATGAATGTCGCAATTTCCGATCACCCCGTTGAAGGGGGCCTTGATCAGGCAGTGTTCCGCATCCAGCGACGCCAGCTCGTACTGGGCTTCGGCCGATGCCAGGCCGCTTTGCTGGGCCAAAGCTTCCTCCTGCTTGGTTCCGGCCATGATCCCGGCCGACATTCGGTCGCGTTTGGCAGCCAGCCATTCCGATTCGGTGATCCGCCCGGCTTGGTAATCGATTTCGGCCTGCCGGTATCGGGTCTCGGACTCAGGCGGTACCTGAGCGTTATGATTACCGTTGCCGGCATCGCGCTTGAGCAGACTGTATTCGATCTGGGCCCGGACCAGGTTGCTTTCGCACTGCTTGAGTGTCGCCAGGTAACGGCGATTATCCAGTCGGATAACGATCCGGCCTGCCGAAACCTCATCCCCGTTATGGGCGCATACCTCGATCACCTCACCCCCGACCTGGGCCTTGACCTCAGCCTGGTTGACCGCTTCAGTCACCCCGCCGGCCTGCACATACTGAATCAGCTCGCCCCGGATCACCTTACGGACCGGGAGTTCCAACGGCTTGACCGAGACCTCCTCCAGCTTGATCAGGGATTTCCCCAAATCGTTGGTTTGTCCGGAATGAGTGAACCGGTAATACAGCGCGGCCAGGATGATCAGTACCGCGATAATCAGTCCGAAACGGGTCAGTAAGGCTTTCATTTATCTTTCTCCGCTAAAAAGTTCATAAAAGACCGGAATCAGAATCAGGGTCAATATAGTGCCGGTGGTCAGTCCGCCGATGATGACCAGTGACAGGGACACCTGGAGTTCGGCTCCGTTGCCCCGGGAAAAGACCATCGGGATCACGCCCAGAATGGTGGTCAGGGTGGTGATCACGATCGGGCGGAACCGTTTGCGGCTGGCGTCCAGGATCGCTTCCCGGACAGGCATGCCCTGCCGCCGGTTCTGGTTGATGAAATCCACCTTGATGATATCGTCATTGATCACGATCCCGGACAGCACAATGAATCCGATCCCCGATATCACGTTCAGACTGGATCCGCACAGGGCCAGCAGCCAGACGGCGCCGATCAGCCCGTACGGCACCGACAGCATGATCAGGAAGGGATACTTGAGGGATTCGAATTGGGCGGCCAGGATCAGGAATATCAGTACAATGGACAGTATAAAAGCCCAGCGCAGGGACCGGAACGAGGACTGGATCTCTTCCTGTTCTCCTCCCGGAACGATCCGGATGGTGGACGGAAGCTGGATTCGATCGGTGATCCGTTTGACATCGGCCATGATGCGGTTGCGGGATACCTGGCTGATGTTGGCCAGTACCTGGACGGTTTCCTGCTGGCGCCGGCGCAGGATGTGTTCCGGAGCGCGAACGATACGGGACTGAGTGATTTCGCTGACCGGAACGGCCCGGCCGCCGACGTTCAGTAACCGTCGATAGATATCCTCCCAACTGTCACGATAATCGGGAGAGGGGCGGACCAGGATATCGATCGATTTCTCCTGTTCCTTGATCCGGGTGGCCACCAGACCGTCGGTCTGGGATTTCAGGGCCCGGGTCAGATCATTCAGGGTGACGCCATAGATGGCGGCCCGGGTGCGGTCCAGTTTGATCTGATACTGCATCACTCCCGGCTGCCAGGAAAGATGGACATCCTTGAGACCGTTTACCGATCGGAGCTGTTCCTTGAGCTGTTCGGCCACACTCCGTAACTGTTCCGACGGATATCCCCGGACATCCAGCTGCAGGTCGCTGCCGCCGGCGCCCAATAGCTCGGTAAATGTCAGGTCTCCGCTTTCAAAGTAGCTGCGATAACTGTAAGCCTTGGGTAATGATTCCCGCATCCGGTTCAGCAGGTCGGTGTCGGAAAGGGTGGAGCCGGATTGGCGCCGGATCATCAGCAACACCTGGTGTTCGCCCACAATTTCGTCGCTCTGGAATACGCTTTCCAGGGGCCCGACCCGGCTGAACACGCTTTCGATATCCGGGATCTGTAAGAGATTGGATTCGACGGCATGGACCACCTCAGCGGTCTGATACAGGGTGGCATCTACCGGCAGCTCGATGGTCAGGCGGTATTCGGTCTGCTGAAGAGGAGGCATCAGCCGCCGTTCCAGCCGGACAGCTGCCAAAGCGGTCAACAGCAGACTCAGACCTAAGCCCAGCAATACGGTTTTCTTGTGGGCCAGGGCATATAATAAAAAATGATGATAATGATCGTAAATCGTGTCATAACCGCGATTGAATCCCTGGAATACCGGCCGGGTCAGTCCCTGCCACAGGGGCAGGGTCCGGCGGCTGATCCATCCTCCCCATCGACCCAGGATAGACAGTAATCGTGAGGAAAGGCGGGATTTGCCGGGACGGCGGTCGGAGCGATAGGTCAATCGGATCGGTAAAGATTCCATCCGGAGGTTGTCGCGTCCCCTGAACCGGCTGATCAGTACCGGTAACAATAGTAGACTAGTAATGATGGAAGCCAGCAGGGAGAAGGAGAGGGTCAGCGAGTAATCACGGAACAATCGCCCGGCCACACCCTGTACATAAATGATCGGCAGGAACACGGCACAGGTGGTGAAGGTGGAGGCCAGCACCGGCAGAGCCACTTCTGAGGCTCCTCGGTGGCAGGACTCTATCGGCTCCATCCCTTCTTCTCTCAGACGGAATATGTTTTCCAACACCACGATCGAATTGTCAACCATCATCCCGATTCCCAGGGCCAGTCCTCCCATCGACATCATATTGAGCTGGATCCCGCTGAAATGCATGATGATGAAGGTACTGATAATGGATACCGGCATCGAGATTCCGATGGTGAGGGGATGGGTGATGTTCTGCAGGAACAGGATCAGACAGACGAATGCCAGCAGGGCGCCCCAGATCAGGTTGGAAAAGAGGTTATCGATACTGCTCTGGATATATTCGGATTGCTCGCTGACGATTTGGAAGCGGAGGGTCGGCATTTCGGCCGTCATCCGGTCCAGTTCGGTCCGGACCTGGTTGCAGACGGCTACGGTATTGGAACCGGATTCCTTGGTGATGAAGAGTCCCAGCATCTCATTCCCATTGAATCGGGTGATCGAACGGCGTTCTTCGGGCACGTAATCCACCCGGGCGATATCGCCCAGTCGGACCGGATGATCGCGGCCGGAAAGGATCAGCCCGGTTTGCTTGATTTCCTCCAGGGTGCGGTATTCGCCATCGATATAGAGGGAGTGGCGATACCGGCCGTGGCGGATGGTGCCGCCGCCCTGGGCCAGGTTATTCAGGCTCAGGCTGGAGGTGATCTGATCCAGGGTGATATTCTGGACCAGCAGTTTTTGAGGATCGACTTCCACCAGGATTTCGCGTTCCAGACCACCGACGGTTTCCACCATCGCCACTCCCTGGAGCTGTTCCAGCCGACGACGGATCAGGTTGCGGCATACCTCGGTCAGTTGGTGGATATCCGCCCCGCCGACTGCGATATGCATCACCGGCTTGGCCGATGGATCAATATGCAGGATCTGGGGGCGTTCGGCCTCGTCGGGCAGATAATAACGCACCTCATCCAGTTTCTCGCGGACCGATAGGGAGGCGTAATCCATGTCGGTACCCCAGAAGAATTCCAGGTTGATCAGGCTCAGGCCTTGGCGGGTCACACTGGTCACCTTTTTCATGCCCCGGATATTGCCTACCGCCTCTTCGATCGGCCGAGTTACCAGGTTAACCATCTGTTCCGGAGGAGTATCAGCATATTGGACCCGGACCATCAGCCTGGGGTAATCCAGATGAGGGAACAGATCGATGGCCAATTGACGAAGTGAGATGATTCCCAGCAGGATAACGGCAATGAAGAACATGCAGGTGGCCACCGGCCGTTTGACTGCTATCTGCGATAATGACATATCCCTCCGATTCCGCCCGGATACCGCTCCCGGTCATGATGATTGATGCTGGTGGTATGATTTGCGGTTCTGATAAGCATTATATGAATAGGCAATTTCCCGTCATTTGTCAAGGTGATTTATGGGTTAGTAAACTGCATTATTTGATATAATAGGCTTTGATTGTATTCTCTTTCCTATCGATTCTCAATATGAGAGGTGTTCCATATTGCTCAATCACGGATTGAAAAACCATATCCTTATCGATCAGCAAATCGGATGATTCGATTTTAAACTTCTTGGTAATTCGAAGGATAAAATCGAAATTGTTCTCAAAGGCAATGATATAAGGTTTCTGATCAAATTGCTCCAGCTTCTTTCTGAGTTTTGATTCAAAGTTGCGGATGCAACTCATACAATCATTATGGGATAAAAGTAATATAGTTATCACATCTTCATCTATATCTTTTCCTGATAAAACGGTTTTATTGTTAAAGCTATAAAATGAGTGCTGCTCAATTGTTCTGATAATATAATAGCCACTTGTCTCATCAGTTTTAGTCATTTTCTGTGTTACGATATTCTTCATTAAGGTCAGTACTTTATATTCATAAAAAAAGTAAGTTAAATTTAACAGTGTAATTACTAATAAACTATAAAAACCTATTTTGAGTATGATTGACTTATGAATTTTCATAATTGTTCACTTTTTAGTTGTGTAAAATACTTTTTTGAAGTGACGCATTATTATCAATAACAGGAATTCTGATAATAATTACTAATAAAGCCATTGTTAGATATACATTAATTAAGATTAAGTTTATAAAACATAATTGATGGATTTTGAAGAGAATCAGCACTATTATTCGGTAGTATTAAATTATGTTTAACTGCTATTGCAGAATTATCAAATGTATTTATAATGCGAAGATTATGGCTATTTAAGATTCTAGAGTAAATCCTATTGTTTTTAATGTCGATTAAGTCATAAAATCCACTATTGCCTTCATGAGCAATGATATTGCCTATTTTAACAGTTTTATTTGATAAAGCCTTCGGTGAATCAATATCTACAATTAGTATACTGTCATTGATTAAGAATATATCACGGATGCGATCATGATTAAATGCCTCCTTCCAATAATCCTCAGAAGAAATATTACTTGTACTAAGAAATTCATATTCATAGTATTGATTAGTAAAATATCCCATTTTTACATCATTCATCCAGAAGCTGATTTTATACTCATCCGAACAGCAGAATAATGAATTTTTATTGGAGAATGTACAATAGTTTTGATAAAAAACTGCTTCATCAGTAATAGGTCTCTTTTTCAGAATATTTTCATCAGGCATCCATAATAAAGATAATGAATTGGTTTGAACTGAATATTTTGCTAATACAGGAGAATTCTCTACAAAGTATTCATGGATTAAGAATAAATCCGGATCTGACCAATGAAACTTGGTAAATAGAAATTTTGTTTTTTTAGGGTCTATTTCACGGATAAAATGATTGTCAAATGTATAACAGTTGATTATATAATTTGGAAATACTAATACCATAATCATCGAATCGGTCAGAACTGTCCATCCATTTCTCTCGATTTCTCCCGGCCCTCGGCCATGTTTTCCAATTTTATATAAAAATTTACCATTACGATCAAAGACTATTGGTAATGGATCTTGCTTGTCGATGATTATAATATAAGAATCATTTGCCATCACGTGTTTCACATCTGAAATTAAGCATTTGTTGTTACACTCCAGTTTGCAGCTATCTGCTACTATGAAAAGATCTTTTCCATTGTTGAAACGCTCGATACTTTCCTCCTGCAACGAAATAAAGGATTCATTAGAGTGATTTTTACTTTTTCCGGAACATCCTATTAAAACAAATGCAATAGTAAGTATAATAATGCCTCGCATAATTAATGCCTCTATGGTGTTAAGTGTTGATGAAAAAGTAATTTCTCTTTGATTACGAAATTAAACATAGTACTTAAAATGAATTGATACCACCTCAGTGTATTCTAAAAAAAGCTTATCGGTTAATTATCAATTGTGCTAATCAACCGATAAGCATAATAATAAGTACAATATCTATCGGATAAAAGTATAAGTAATAATACAATTAGTTGGTACACACTGGATATTTGTTAGTGCCGACATTTCTCTACATTCGGTTTGTTTTCCTCTACGAACTATTTCTCTCATCCGGTTTAATTCCATATCATAAGCGGGTTCAATCAACTCACATTGAGTTTCGATAGCATGAAGGTGAGACCAGCCTAATAATTCTTTAATTGGATCTATAATAGATGGTCCAATTGCATAAATGGGAACAACAGAAAGATTAATCATTATTATTGTGAAAAAAATGCATATTTTAGATTTTGATAATTTCGTTTTCATTGAATTTGGTCCTTTCAACTTAATAGAATTAAACAGATCATAAATTTAAGGCAATTTTGATATATAGAGTATCTAAACATAACGAGTGAACTCCTTATAGAAGAATTTCATTTTCCAAACACGATTCATAACAAAAAGAACAATCAAGCCTGAGTTTTGGAGAATCTGATTGATATTTAAAAATAACTCTGAAATTTTTCTACTATGATATAATGTAAGGTATACTGGTATGCTGGTATGCTGGTATGCTGGAAGGGGCGATCTTCTGATAATGGGTGTGAGGATTCTGAGATTCCGGGAAAGCTTCATAACGCCTGCATTACTCCTTCTAAACGTCCATGCAGCTAACGTATACTCTCAATAATTTTATTCTGTAAAAGGAATATATATGCCAATAGTCCATTTGTCAAGGTGTTTTTATATCAATCTATGAAAAATTAAAATTATTTCCGATTCCTATCACCTTATCTATAATGGAAATAAATCAAAGTTAATTAGTATCTAAAAGAAACGAAGCAGGTAAATAATTACCTGTTCGAGTCTTAATTTCCAGTAATGATAGTAACGCTGTACCAGAGCTCTCCTGTTTTGATCCAATTTATTTCCATTCACTACTGTCCAAGACTTAGTCAAAGAGCGACAATTGGTTACCAAAATTTGACATAAAAACTTGTTCATCAATTTTGCTAACCAATTCCAGGATAGGCTCTTGCTCAAAAACAGAGGTGCTCAAAA
>JAGOEH010000083.1 GCA_017997825.1 Candidatus Delongbacteria bacterium
TAGATTCAAGAGCAGACAGGATGTATCCGTCGGCAATTGCCCCCTTAGCTCACCTGGATAGAGCAACAGATTCCTAATCTGTAGGTAGTGGGTTCGAGTCCCGCAGGGGGTATCCAATGAATCCCAATAACTTACAGCTTCAAAGTCAACCCCAAAAAGACCACTTTTGTCAAGATTAACAGACTTGACAAAAAATGACGATTTCGCATCTATTGCAATATCAATTAATGTAATAACATCATTCTGATTTTTCCGGATTTTCCGGATATTTTATGGAAAGTGTGGAAATATCCAGGACCTGTCACGAGAATGATGCCTGAATAGAATAATTGAGAATCAATTTTAACCCGGATAGAATTGAGGTTAAAAGTTGGTTTAGTCTTAAATGGATTCATGGAAAATTGGAATCGGTTTTTCCATCGGTCGGTTTGAAGTTCGTGCAGGATTATGCATCAATGGAGATGTCAGCGATTTTTATGGATAGAAAGTATAAGTCGGACGATGGGATGAAAAGTTCAAAGTCTTGTTGGATGTCGTTAATTTTTGTAAGTACTCCATATATTTTGTGACGATCTTGTCATCCTTTTTCTGATCAGCCAACCACCACCCCACATGAATGCAATAAATAAGCCAATAGGAGTATACGATATCCATATGAATCGGAAAACTGTGGATGGCTTTTTGGAAGAACGAAACACGCTTGACAGCGGCTTCAAAGTTACTAATTGCGTTATAGAATGTCAAATCTGCAATCTGCCAGCCGACCAGGCAAGGAGCAAGACCTTCCGACCAATCAATAACAACATAGTCACCCTTGATCGGAATAATCTCACCCGGTTGAGGTTGCCCATATATTACACTATCGACACTGAGGAGTTCGGATAATTCATCTCCTAACGCTTCAATCGATGACTGGCATGTGGAAAACCTTTTGTCGGTTGCGGCTCTGTCCAGAACAATTTGCAGCCATCTTTTCCAACTCCATTTCTTTTTACTTTTTACCCTTGACGATAGTGGTCTTATGGCGGCAAGTTTGTTAAGATGGTCTGCGATGGCACAGTCCAACAATATTCGATCGGTTGATTCTCTATGATAAAAGGGAAGGACCAGGTAAGGTCTGGGATAGTCACCATGAGTCAGGATGTTGGGAACGTTGATCCGGCCGCGGAGTAACTTGATGGTGTTAATCTCACGGAGTATTCCCCCGTGTCGATAATTTCCTCTCCCTTCAATCTTCAAAACGACATCAAGATCACGGCCTTCGACCCGGTAAACCTGATTGTTTTCACTATGAAGACGTGTTAGATGCAATGGGATATGTTCGGGAAAAATATTTCGAGCAAAGGATTCAACCATTTCCAAGGTGAGTGTATCTTGATGATTCATAAATTTTCAGGGATAGAATTGATGAAATGATCAACTATCCGGATTATCCATCGTTTTGATTTATTCCGGTTTGATGGCAGCAACATACATAATATCTCCTGTGGGAATGTAAATACGCATGGTGCGGATCAATTTGGTATCGTAGAAGTGTGGAATCAATCGTGGAAAGATGCGCTTGAGTTTATAAAAGAAAAATCCCATATTGACCGATTTTCCCTGGTTTTTAATTTTCATTATACGGCAGTTCAATTGATTTTGTAGGAGAAAGGAGATACTTTTAGTAGAAAAAAATGCCAGATGTTCGGGAGGTGTCATAAATATCCAGTATCTTCGGGTTAACGATGCTGTTAGGCTTCCGATACTGGGAGTGGATATGAAAAGGAATCCGCCGGGTTTAAGATAAAGAAGCAATCGCCTACAAACGGTTAGGGGGTCCCAGAGATGTTCGATGACATCCCAGATTACCATTCCATCGAAGAATTCATGGGGAAAATCAATTTTTTCATACGAGCCGCTGCTGAAATGATCGGCGATATCCGGATTTAGATGACGGGCTTTCTCAATCGCATAGTCAGAAAAATCATGTCCCCATATTTCATAGATGGGTTTTGCAGCCTGGATGAAATCCCCCGAAGCACATCCGAAATCCAGCAGTTTCGGTTTGTTTCCACTCTCCGGGCGTAAATACCGATTGATGAAAGACAGTCTACGCCGGTTTTCTTTATATTGGTTCAAATCATCGGTGTATTTATTATTATCGAAATACAAATTTGAATATACTGCGGATAGTTCGGCTTCGGACGGTTTTTCATCCACCTGGATAAATCCGCAGGTTGAACATTCATATAAAGTCGATTCGTTAACTCTATATTTGTAGGTTAAATTATTACTCATGCAAATCCGGCAATGCATCATAAGTATTCCTATTTATTCCCTTCGGTTGGATCATGATACATCATTTCCTTCAGTAGTTTTTCAAAGTGGAGGTTTTTCCTCAGGCTGCTCAGCTGGTCCACCACAAGCCCCATAAAGAAAATCAATGCCGATGTGACAAATGCCAATAAGGCGCCCAGAATAAGGCGGATATGATCCGGTGTCCATATAATCCCATATAGGATTTCATAAAGTGCGCCGGCAGCGAACACGAAAAAACTCACCGGCATAAAGACTTTCAACGGATTGAAGAGAAGGATTAAGCGAATGATAAGCAGAATGGTATTGGAACCATGCTTGAATTGTTTGACCGTACTATTACCGATGCGTTTGTTCACTCTGATAGAGCGGTATCCAACATTAAAGCCAAGATTAATAAAAGCCACGGTTGATGTAGTGGTAAAAGAAAATCCATCGGGCATAAGGTGAAGGATGTTTAGAATTATACCTCGCCGGATGATGCGTAATCCTGAATTCAGGTCCGGTATTGTTCGCTCGGTCAGAAAATTTGCTGTCTTGGATAGAATCCATTTCCCCGGTTTTCTTAACCATTCCTGATGGGAGTCTTTTCCCCGTTCACCTACCAGCATATCGAAATTCCGGATATTGTTCATCAGTTGTTCCAGGTCTTCCGGATTGTGCTGGCCATCTGAATCATAAAAAGCGACCCATCGGGTATCGGAAAGAATAATCCCTGTTTTTAATGCCGCGCCATAGCCTTTGTTGATCGGATGGGTAATGACACGAATTCCCTCTATCTTGGCCAGTATCTCACCCGTTTTATCCGTTGAACCATCATTGATGACCACAATCCTCCAGTTGTTTTTCTCAGCATATGGAATTAATCCGCTTAGAGTCGCTTCGATTGCATTTTCTTCATTATAGACCGGGATGATAACAGTCAAGCTGCTCACTGCATACCTCCAAACGATTGAACGGTTTTAGCCGATCCATCTTTTACACCGTGACCGGTTAACTTTCATCAGAGCAAACGTTATTGTACTATCAGCCTGGGAGTGTTTAATGTTTCCTCCAATTTATCAATATTCATAATGGAAAAATTGTCGACAAATGCCCGGGAATTGCCTTTATGTGCTGCCTGGAGTTCCAGTTTCAGAAGCTTGATATCGCTGGTATAGATAAAGTCTCCAGTCAGCATCTGCCAATGGCCCTGGCCATCATATAAAACATCCCCAGGCGGATTCATTTTTTTCCAGGTATGGCCGTCATGCGCCAATAAACAGAACGAAAACGTTACTCCAGCATCAGCTTTAACATCCATATAAACCGTAACCCTGGAATCCGGTTTGACATGATCCGCTGGTATTGTTAGTAAACGGATTAAGCGGGTGATGGTATTTTTTTGTTCCGGTTCCAGACAGATCGAGAGGGATCCATTGGCTGAGAGATCTGAAATGCTCACTTTGCCGGATTTAAGCTCCCATATTTCTGCCGGAAATCCTCCCTTACAATTTTCAAAAGATCCCTCTTCGATCCAATTGTAGGTTGGTTCAACCTCGCTTAAATAATACACCTCACCGAATTCATCCTGGTGAAACAGTTCTCCTTTTTTTGTTTCTATGTACTGGTGGAGAATTTCCAGGTCTTTTTGTAATGTGTAGTTAAAATTTGGATTCCGGAGCCATTCTCGATAGTATTTCCTTTTGTCGAGGGTGGATTGTGGATCGATGAAAGAGGGGCTTATTTGACCGGTAATGCTTTCAAAACGGATGAATGCTCCAAAACCCAACACGACGAATAACAGGACTAAAGGGAGATAGGTATTAAAATGCAGTTCAAATTTTTCCATAGATCTCAATCGCTCATTCTGATTTATCATAGGTTTGTCAATCATTCCTCCATCGCTCTAATCCTCTTCCATCAGGCTATAGTTGAAAAAATCCAGGACATCATGATGCCTGCAAAAAACGGTGTTGATCATTTTGATCTCATCCCTGCCAAGGAAGCTTACTTTATCATGATTGAGATTCATTATTCCCATTTTCTTTTTCAGGTAGTTGTAAGCCGATAATTGATCCGGGACCTGGATATCATTCAATTCCGGCACTAAATTTTTAATCTGTTTTGAGATATAGTATGGATTGTCGGTCAGCGATTCATAGGAAAGCTGGAGTGACTGATTCAGTTGCAGGATATTATTCATTTGATGGCGGAGACATTTGATTGCAAATTCAGCCGCTATGACCGGGTTATTCTTTTTTCGTTTGATCAGGCTTTGACATTGGGCATACGGATTCCGGTAAAGGATGATGAAGTAAGAGGGGGTAAAGTTTCGGCGAATTGATTGGGCTCGGATGATGTTGGGGGGGCTCTTTTCCAGTAATACCGGACATGTCTGATCCCAATATTTCATCCATTCCTTTTTGATCCTGTACCAATTGTATTCATACGATTCATCCCATCGTCGATCAACATCAAACATGATATTCCGTATGGTCGGTAATCCCTGACCCTCCAGGTATCCAAAGGGATTATTCAGCGATACTGATTTTGATGTGGATATTAGTTCACTCAATAGAGTGGATCCGCAATAGGGTGGGGATAGAATAAATAAAAACTTGTGTTTCTTCTTCACGGATAGAATTCTTTTTAGTTGATTGTTCACAATAATCGGGCCATAATCGCCATATTTCAGCCTGGCGATCCGGACCAAATTCCATACCATTTCTCTCAGCCTGTAATCCATATTTGAGACTATTTACCTAAGCTTATGGTTAGAAGGTTAAAGGTAGACCATTTATTGAATTGATGCGTTATCATCCGAATAGTTGTGGAAGTTCGGGTGGAGATAGTAGCGTTCCCACGGGGCATCCTGATTGAACGGATTCTTTGCTGCCCGGAATCCATTGGATAGGAGTAGGTTGTGGCACTGGTCTCCTTCAATACTGATGGCCATGATCTGGTAGAGATTAAAGGGAAATACTTTCAGTACATCATATTCGGAACCCTCAACATCAAGGGCCAGGTAGTCGACGATCCGTGGCGCCTGGTAGGTGGCCAGCAAGTCAAACAGAGTGATGGATTGAATGGTTTTTTTCTTGAAGCCTTTCTCTTTCCATTGGACCCTCGGTGTCCTATACATCTGTTGATGACGTAGATCAAGGGCTTCAAGAGCGTCGATGATGCCACTTAATCCCGGATTTTCCGAGTCGGCAAAAATTACAGGACCGTTTTTTCCAGACAGGCACAAATTAAGACATATGTTATTGGAACGATTGATGCTCAATGCTTTGTAAGGGATTCCGGGTTCCACCAGGATCCCGCTCCATCCTAGGGTAGTTTCCAGCAGATAGGTGCAACTGCCGGCAATACCATCCAATGCTCCGGCTTCCACATAAAATCCGTTTCGTTTACCCTGATATAAATCCATAACCCATAGGTCATTATGGGTTTTTTTATTATAAGACAGTGTCATAATGGATTTGATCTCTCGTGGTTAGAATGTTTTGATTCATCGTTTTAGTGGTTTTTCAAGTGGTATCAAGTTTTGATCCATTTTCAGCTTTAGGGTCACCTTTTTGATGTATTCAAGGAAATCCTGCTGGCACAAAGCATTTCCTTGTCGGTGGTATTTTCTATAGTAATACTGTAGAAAGATATAGGGATGGATAAGTAGATGACAGGCAATGAACCGCCATTTATTTCCTATTGAGATGGTCTGTTCCATTTGATAATGAAGTCGTTCGGTTTCCAATACGAAAAAATACCGGGTCAATCTCAGGGAATGGAGTGAGGGATTGATTTTTTCGGCAGTCTGGAGGGCGTGCCGGGCCATGCTGATAAATTTTCCGGAGGCTTTGGCTCTTTCCAGGTGCCGATCGGAAGTGGCCTGATTGGGATGCTGGCGCCAGCAGGCCAGGTAAGCCGGAATATGGATTGTGTCGGCCAGTAAGGTTGCCCTCATCATCCATTCATAATCGGCAATCGATCCGATATCTTCCGGGAACAGGCCGATGCGGGCGAACAGACTTCGCCGTATCATGATTTGGGTCAGTGAGGTATAGACGGTAATTCCGCTCAGATGGAGCAGTCCGTCATGAGGTGCTTTGCGGATATGAGGAATATCGATCATGGATCCGAAATACCGGATCATGAAAAAATCGTCCCATCGTTTCTGCTTGGAAGGCCGGCCGGTTTCATCGATGATCGATAGCTTGCAGTGGGCCAGATCGCATTCCGGATAGTGCTCCAGATAGTGGCTCATCGTTTCCAGCGCTTCCGGAGTCATCGAGTCGTCGCTGGTGGCGATATAGATATAGTTCCCTCTGGCCATCCGGATCAAGAGATTGAGATTGTTGTAAATACCGGTCAGATCGGATTGCCGGGCCATGATCCTGGAATCCAGCCGGCTCCAGTTTTCAAGGTATTCCCAGGCTCCGTCGGTCGAATGACTGTCCAGAATGATCAGTTCCCAATCGGTCACGCTCTGGTTGATGATCGATTGCATTCTCTCTTCCAGATAGTTTCGGTTGTTCAGATTGGGCATCAGAATTGAAACCAGTGGGGTGTGGTTCATTTTATTCCCATTGAATCAGGCAAATCAAGGTTGGAATCCATTGAGCACTCTTTTTGGCAAAAGCGATTGGTTATAAATTCTGATAGATTCTCGATTGAGTGATGGTATCCAGAAAGCTGCGGCGGCTCAAACGATACTGGATGGGATTCTCTTTAAGGTAGAGGTGGGCCCGGTAAATTAGGTCCAGATCGCACGCTTTGGTGGCAGCTTCTCCCAGATCGTTGAAATACAAGGGATAATCCTGTCCCAAGTATTCCTTCACGGATTCCAGCGGATTGATGAGAATGGGAGTGTGCCGTACCATACACTCGATAACGGTGTTATTGGCGCTGGAATCGTAAAGATCCAAAAAAACCAGGTTTTCCGAGAGTAATCGGTCATAGTGTTTGTTGGGCAGATAGGATAAGGTTTCGGCGGTATGGTACCATTCATCCTTGAACAGCCCAGCTGCGATCAGGTCGGTTCGTTCCCGGGCCAGTAACGGATCCAGATCGGCATGGGTGACCCGCAGGAAAATCTTGTGGTATTCAGGAGAAGGCAAACGATAAATGGAATGGAGTTTTCTCAGCCACCATCCGATCTGGATGATTTTACGATCCCGATTGTGCTTGAATCGCTCCCAGTTCCAGGTAATCTTTGGGATTTCAGTCGGGAAATAAAACCGTTCGATTGGAATATCCAACCGATTCTGTAAATCCCGCTGATGATAGGCGGACAAAGCAAATAATCCTAAACAGTGGGGATAACTTTGTTTCCAGGCCGGGGAGTTGAAAATGAATTCGTTTGATTGTTGATACTGAAACCATTTTGGAATTCCCGGCGGGACATGAATGAATCCGATCCATGGTCTCAGATTGGGTTTAATTCCGTCCGGGTGCCAGCAGAATGTCCGTTCAATGAAAGTATCCAGCAGTATGCCTCCCGGGCAATGAAGGGTTTTCAACAGACTAAGGACATAAGGCCAGCCGCTGCGATGCTGCCCATAAAATCCATTCAATTGGCTGTTGATATCGATTTTGCGAGGATACTTTGATCGGCCGATAAAACGAAACAATCCGGGTTATTCCTTTCGGTAGTGATCCAGGATGACGAAGATCGCCGGAAAGTCGGTCTCCGGTTAAAATAGAAAAAAGGGCGCTTTGTGCGAGTATTAATGCCATTGATCCAGATTCTGTTATCGGTATCATCCTAAACCTGGATAACAGGTATTTCCGGTTTTATTTCTGCAATGGTTTCGTCGGCTTTATATGACATTAGTGGATCATTGCCCGGCGGAGCAAGAAAAAAGCATTCGAAAAACCATTCATAATCCACCTCCTGGGATCATAATTGATCCTACAGACTTTGATAGATTTCCGATTGAATGATCTGTTGTAGAAACGAATCGGCGGTCATTTTGGTTTTTAAAGGGTGTTGGTTAAGATATTCATGGGTTTGCCGGACGATATCCATATCGGTGGCTTTTTGAATGGCTTCCTCATAGGAATGGTAATAAAAAGGATAATCAGGGCCCAGGTATTCGACTACTGGTTCAATCGGATTGACCAACAGGGGAGTGTTTCTGGCGATGCATTCCGTAACGGTATTGTTGGCGCTGGCGTCATATAGGTGAACGAATACGATATTTTCCGAAAGAAGATCATCGTAGTCCTGATTAGAGAGAAATTCCATGGTTTCAGCCGTCTGGTACATCTCCGGCGAAAAACTACCGTCTTCCATCAGCAGATTGTATTCGATCTCCATTAGGGAAGGCAGCATGTCATGATTGACCTTCAGAAAGATTTTTCGATACAGAGAAGATGGAAGCTGATAGATGGCATGGAGTTTTCTCAACCACCAGCCAATCTGAATTATTTTTTTGTCCTGATTATCTACAAATCCCTTCCATGACCATTGCCTTTCCGGAATTTCGTTGGGATAAATCAGAGAATTGATGGGGAAATAAAAGAGGGGTTGTAGTGCCTGGCGGTGATAGTTGGAAAAGGTGTATAACCCACGGCAGTATGGAATACTTTGACGCCATTGGGGAAGATTGAAAATGGCCTGATTGGTTTGTTCGGGATGGAACCAGCTCGGCATATTGTGGGGGACATGAATGAATCCGATCCAGGGTCGCAAATGGGATTCTATTTTCCATGGATTCCAGCAGAAGGTTCGTTCAATAAAGGCATCAAACAGAATACCATGGTCGATATGGAGTCGTTTCATAGCATTGAGACCATATTTCAATCCACTGCGGTGGGTGCCGTAATTGATCTCCAATTGATCGGCCAGATCCAGTTTTGGAGTATAAAAAATTGGCGCCGGTTTCCAGGGGATTTTAAAATCCATCTTCTTTTTCATCCGGATGAAAGCTTTTCGAGTCTTGCGAAATGGTTCGATCATTCGATTTCCCGTCCGGTATGAATAACTGTCATAGACACTCTGGATTTTTGACAGAAGCTGTTTGTTCTCATTTTGCAGCCATATGATCTGATTGTGCTGACGAAGGAGAGTCGATTTTTGAAACCCGATCTCGTCCTTCAGTTCCTTGATTTGTTGATTCATACCATTCCGTAACACCGTTGATTCATGATTGGTTTGTATGATGTTCCGATCAGCTTTATCTTGATGTGCTCCATCATTATAGATTTTGGATTTGAATTCAATTGCCGGATACTTTATATTGTCCCAATCACCAAGCCTTACCATTTCATCGTTGATACTTGATTCTTCCCTTACAATGAATTGCTCATACAAACAGTCGATCAGGGTTTTAAACTGGCAGTTGATGATTAGGTTTTTCTGAGATCGTTTCCCGGCAGGAATCTTTGGTTCCATTTTGATGGTGTCTGAAGTATGGGCGGTTCTTAAGAAAATGGATTCATTCTCGGCATTGAGTTCATCAATCCATTCCCGGGTAATCATTTTGATGATCTGATGGATCTTTTGATTCTGCCGGTAGGATTCTATGAGGTCTTGGTTGGGAGTGTATGACTCATAAGGTTTCCACGATGATGGAATGGTTTTTAGCGATTCATCGGGTATATCGCCAATGAAGGCCTTGATCAGATTGATGGATTGGGATTGTTCCACCGGATCGAGGTTATTTAAGATCATTCCTTGCACTTTTTTTTCAATAGCACTCATGGTGGAATGATCCAATACATAGGTGGAATATTCAGTGATATGACAATCTTCAAAATCTACCCCCTCATAACCCCTGGTATGCAGATCATCGACAAGGTTTTTACGGTAGAGGGGTTCGGTGGAGAGTCGATTGATGCTGACAATTCGAATACCATCCAACAGGTTTTTAATCAGGGCCAGAAACCAGATATAGTAAAATAGCAGGTATTGATCACCTGGGGTGTAGTGTTTGGACAACAGTTGATATAATTCATATTCCTTTTCAAAGTATTCATCCTGGATCCGGATCAGGGGAATGATCCGTGATAAGGGTTTGAAATCGTGATGGTTACTATTCAGCCCGGCTGTCATAAGGTCCATAACAAAGAAGCCTGTATACTGCATTCGTTGGTTGAGTTTATGATACGATTGCCATTGATCGCGAGGATTTCTTATCAGATAAAGGTGATAAGATAATGGATAGGAATGATGGAACCAGCCAGAACGTAAGGCGGAGCGATTCAGTTTCAGGAGAGGGATTCGCTGGTCTGCGAACGATAAGAGATGATCAAAATAATGCTTAAGCGGAGCATTGGTTGCTCTGGGACCCATGCAAAATCCCTCGAAACTGAATTGTTTTTCAAAATAGGGGATTCCAGTCTGATCGTTTCGTAACAGAGGTATATATTCCTGTAGATAGAATCTCTCCAGATCCGGATGGTGAGCCGATTGATAATCTGTGGTCATCAATTGTGAAATGTTGTGGGTGGTGATCGTCCGCAGTGACTGGTGAAGAGGTTCATAGAAGCATATATAGTCCGGATTGAGCCGGAATTTGTTCCAGAGGTAAGTGCTGCCGGTCCTGAACAGGGAATGGATAAAAATGGGGTTTGGATTCATCAGTAATGATTCCATATTTCGTTGGGGGGGATCATATTGTAAGGAGGTTTTCTGACAAAGTTGATATTGGGAAAATGCGATGAATCTTCACCCATCCCGCAGTTATAGATGACCCGGATAGGGGTTTTCCGGTGCAGCATTTTATTCTGGGCGGTCAACAGACACAGACAACTGTCCCATGAAAAAAATAATTTCATGGTGGAGATGCAATTGCGTCCCGGGGTAACATCCAGCCGCCGGACAACCTCATCATCCAGTTGATGGTCTATCCATTCCAGATAATCCTTTTCAGGCATGATGAAACAGTTCATGAGTTGATCAAGGATCGGCAGGAGTTTATGCCGGGTGGTAGCCCAGCCCCATCCCTGAAAGCGGGTGATGGTTTCTTTTTCTGACGGGGTGAGAAAGTGGTGTCCATAAACCGAAAATATCTCCGGCTGATCCTCAATTTCTTCCAGGCCCCGGGAGAACATCCGGATAGCGGATGCGGTCGGAAAACAGTCATCCTCCAGGATGATCATCCCTTCATAATGCTTGGCCATGAATTCCAACCCGTTGATGATAAGCTTGTTATATCCTATATGTCCGTTCATGGTAACCAGATGGGTTTCGGGATGATGGGCCTTGACCATCGCCACGCAGGTTTCCACTTTCGATTGGAGATGAGGGTGCCATTCGTGACCATCCAGCCAGACGTGGATGTCCATTCCCTCATTCTGGCGTTTTAAGCTATCCAGCACGGATTGCAGTTCATAAGCCCGGGTATGTCCAAATACCATGATTCCGGTGTTGATGATTCCTCCTGGGTCACGTGTGGTTGATAGTTATCAGCCAACGATAAAGTAAACTTTTTCAGGAAAAATGTCAAGCCATGATTTGATAAGCATGAGCATTATATGCTCCGTTGCTGATCAGAAGCATGGTTTTCCTTTCATGGTTCAGGTCGTTTCCGGGTGATTATCGTCCTGTTGCAGAAAAAACTCAGACATCAGGCCGATCTGAAAAAAACGCTTCAGGATTTTTCTTTCGATCAGATAGTTTTCCGGATAGGGATAGAGGATTGTATCCCGTTTCATCAGGGCATCATTGAATTCCTGCATGGTTTGTTTCAGCAGGATCAGAACACTACGGATGGAATCCGCTTTTGATTCCGGATTCCATAAATTTAATCCGTGGCAACCGGCCTGGTATTTGGAAAGAATGAAGTAGGCCAGGCTTTTTTTGTATTCAGGAATGGTGTCAAATACCAGCAGATCGCGGGAGAAGTATACCTTGCGATTTTCACTGAATGCCCGTAGGACCAGATCGGTTTCCTCATGATAGCCCAATTGTTCTCCGATCATTCCATAACGCGGATTGAATCCTCCGTATTCCGATAGCAGGGATCGATGGAAGAAGATATTGGTCCCGATGATAAACCCCTGATCGATCCAGCCGGTTTCGCCCATATCGCCCCGGATACCGTAACGGTTATGATACCATAGAGGAGAAGTATTCGAAAGGAGAGGATAAACGGCTCCTCCGAAGATGTCCGGATGATGGCTTCGGATGATACTCAGAGCCTCACTCAGCCAGTTATGGTCAGCCATGGAATCGTCATCGATAAAGGCGAGGTAGTCACCCCGGGATTTCGTCACCCCCAGGTTCCGGGCATGGCTGAGCCCCTGACGGTTTTCCATGAAATAGCTGAAATTGGGGTGGTTGTTGAGGAACAGCTTGGCTGTTTCCAGTGTTGTATCGGATGAATGGTTGTCGATGATTATCACTTCATACTCCGTTGCGGGAAGACTCTGGCCGGCCAGGGATTGCAGACATTTTTCCAACAGTTCGGCACGGTTGTATGTGCATACAATCACAGAAATCTCTGGTTTACGACGGAACTGGGACGATGGCGTGATTGAGGGAATCTGGAATATGGACGACCAACGGGAGGATTCTTGAGTGGAACCGGACAAGGTTCGGAGAAAACGAACCAGCGAAGGGAATAATTGGTGGTGCTCGAGTACCCGCCGTCTGGCTTCCCGGATCGCCTCTATCCTTTTTGGCCATGGATCATCGAATAGGACACGTCGGATGATATCCATCGCTTCATCGGGTTTTTCAATATTGATTCGGATGAACGATTCAGGGGGAAAATACTCTTCTATATTGGTGCATCCGTAGTAGATCGGGAGAGTCCAAGCCAGATAACAGTCGGCCAGTTTTTCAGTCCAGTAGTCAGGGCCACTGAAGTTTTCGATAGCCAGAGAATAACGGTATGGCGACAGTCCGGCCCATTTATCCTCCACAAATCGAAATCCCAGTTTAGTTTGAAGGACTGCGTTTTCCTCCCGTTGTTGAGGTTGAATGATATGATTAATGGAGGTTCCAATCAACTCAAGTCCAGGAAT
>JAGOEH010000336.1 GCA_017997825.1 Candidatus Delongbacteria bacterium
GTTCACCTGATATCCCCCCATGATAATGTAATGACGGGAATTGATTTGATATCGGATTCCGGCATTCATAAAATCGAAGCGATTCTCTTCCTGATAATCCTTTTCGCAAACCCCGAATCCCTTCCAGGCCCCATGAACCATTTCCAGATTGAGGCTATGACTGAAATTGTCCCCTTCAAAACTACTGTCCGGAATCTCCGGAAGGCGGGTTTTTATCCGTCCTTCAATCTCCATCCGATTGGGGGATTGGGGTATCCGCCGACTGCCCTTGTCATCCCGGGTCAGAATCCTCAGCAACCTCAGTTTAACCGGATCCTGGATGATGTTTTTTTCCTCCAGAATCTGAACCGTGGTGGGATGGTGAACCACGATATAGCGTTGCTGATCCTCATTCAGGAAAAACATCCGGGACACTTGTTCCCGGCTCATCCGGCTCAGGATCGGAGGATTGCGGTAGAGCGATTCCAATCCCCGAATCATATCATCCGGAAGCTCCTGATCCGTCAATCGCAGCAAATAGTCCTCAAGTTCAGGCGGCAGGTCGGCGCCAAACTGGATACCTACCAGGGTCAACACAAGGATCCAGATCTTAATTGGTTTCATAATTCTACATGACTCCGGAGCATCATTGTTTCAGGCAATCTCGGATGCATTCGGACTCCAATCCACCAATTCCAATCCCGGGTTTGGGTGACCAACGCCATTCCAAAACTCTGTCGGATTATATCATACTGAATCATGCACCTCAGAGATGGAACCAGCAGCAGGTTCAGACAAACCGAATAATCATATCGGGTATTGTCTCTCAGACGAAATCCGTTCACGCCGAACATAAACCGCTCACAACCCATCTCACAACCGAGAGATACCAGTTGCCGGTTACCTATTACGGCAACGGCCATATAGCGCAGCCGGAAACGGAACCCCAGGGTAGGAAGATGCAGGGTTTGTCGATACTCATCCCCGATTCTCTCATCCAGAATCTGATAAGCCGTTAGAATTTGCCATCGATGATTCCACCGGCTTACCCGTGAAAGGATTGCGGATCGAAATCGGTAGCCCGGCCACGACATCCAATGACACGAGGTCATCCATCCGCTTTTGGAGATATCTCCTCCCCAATAGGTAAGCTCATTCAGGTTATAGAATCGGATGGCCGACAGACCGATGCACCACGCCCCTGAATCGTATCCATAATGATTGAACAGCCGGCAGGCGGAATACTCACCCGCCACCGAGATAAAATCCGGTAGATAAGAGATCGCCAGTACCGGACGAATCAATAAAATCCCCAACACCAGTGTAACTTTTATCCCCATAGTTTATAGTATACTATCTTAATACCGATCTGTCAATTTTGGATCAAGTACATCATGATGATCAATTTTTATCCCTCATCCGAGCTGCCGGCGCCTCGAGCAGGATTCCAGCCGGGCGGAAAAAGCCCGATGATTTAATATTTTTTATTGACAGTCGTTCGATAAAAGCGTATACTATTCGGAAATGAAACATGAAATCACTGAATCGGTAACCATCCTTGAGATCGCTTCGGGAGGAAACGGGATAGGCAAGCTGAGCGACCAGCGGGTCGTGTTCATTCCCGGAACTGTTCCCGGCGATCGGGTGAGAGCCCGGATAACCAAAAGCAAAAAACAGTATGCAGAAGCCCGTTTAATAGAGGTTTTAGAGCCCTCGCCATACCGCCGCACTCCTCCATGCCGTCATCATGCGGATTGCGGGGGATGTAAATGGCAGATCATCGATTATAGCCGGCAGATCGCCTATAAGGAGGAACTGGTCAGAAACGCTCTGATCCATATCGGCCGCTTCAGCGATGATCTCCCCATTTCCCCGATCATTCCATGTCAGGAAGAGTTCCATTACCGTAATAAAATGGAGTTTTCGTTCGGTCATGACCGGGACGGAAGGCTGATGTTGGGGCTGCATTGTCCCGGCAGTTGGGAAAGGGTATTTGACGTGCGGGAGTGTCTTCTAAGCCATGATTTGACCAATCGGCTGGTGGAGTTGGTTCGGGACGAATCGATCAGGCTGGGCATCCCCCCGTATCATAATTATTTCCATCAAGGCACGCTACGTTTTTTAGTCGTCAGAACCGGCATTCAAACCGGGGAATGGTTGGTCAGTCTGATCACCACCGGTGATGATGCGGATAAGGTCAACATTTTGTTACAGAAAATCGCCGAATCGCTGCCCGAATCGGCCGGACTGACGCATGGAATAACGCGGCGCAAGGCGGCCGTTGCCACTGCAGACCACCAAACCATCATCAAGGGGTCGGGCCGGATGCGCGAGCAATTATCCGGCAATACGTTTAATATCGGACCTGCTACCTTTTTTCAATCCAACACCCGTCAGGCTGAAATTCTGTTTCATCAGGCGCAGATACTGGCTCAAATTACACCTCAGGATCATGTATTGGAGCTCTATGCCGGAACGGGCGCCATTTCGATCACCATGGCTCGGAATGTCCGGCACATTACAGCCATCGAACTGGTCCCGGAGTCGGTGGAAGCCGCCATCCTCAACCAACAGACCAACGCCATCACCAATTGCGATTTCCGTTGCGGCGATGTTTCCGATCTGATTTCACAGTTTGAAAATGACCCTTTCGATCTGGTGGTGATGGATCCCCCTCGCCCCGGCATCAGTCCCAAGGCAATCCAGATTGTAAAGAAAATCCGTTCGGATCGAATTCTATATATATCCTGCAATCCGGACACCCTGGCCCGTGATGCCGCCTGGCTGACGGCCGACGGCCAGTATTCTCTTCATGGTATCCAACCGGTCGATATGTTTCCCCAAACCCCTCATATTGAATGCATTGCCCTTTTCAAACTCCAATCATGAAGCCCATCGTG
>JAGOEH010000337.1 GCA_017997825.1 Candidatus Delongbacteria bacterium
GGGTATTGTAAGTGCAAGATTACCTCCGGCGGCGGCAGTCTGCTGCCGACTGAAGAACCGCTACTGAATCAACAGGAACGAGATAATCAGATTCGGCTGGCCTGCCAGGTCAAACTGAAACGAGATATGGAGATCGAGATTCCGGAAGCCCTGTTTGCGATTCGGCAGTATCAAGCGGAAACGGTCATGATCCGCGACTTGACCTATGATATCAAGTGGGTCCGGTTTCAATTGTTTCCGCCGGATCAGATCCGTTTCAAACCCGGCCAGTATATACAGGTGGAGAGTCAGCCCTACGGAGAAGTCCGGGAAGGGGTTTCCCGGGCGTATTCCATCTGTTCTCCCAATACCCGGGAGGATCAGATCGAACTGATGATCCGGCTGGTTCCGGGGGGGATTTGTACCACTTGGGTCCATCAGGTTCTCAAAACCGGGGATCGGGTCAATCTGGTCGGCCCGATGGGGGATTTCTATCTGCGTGACGGTACCGGCGAGATCATTATGGTGGCCGGGGGATCCGGGATGGCTCCGATGGTCTCCATCCTCCACGATCTCCAGGCCCAGCAAATCTCTCGGCCGGTCAGCTTTTTCTTTGGGGCCCGTACTACCCGCGACCTGTTTTATTTAGAAGAAATGGCCCAATTCGAACGGGCTATCCCCTCCTTCCGCTTTGTGCCGGCTCTTTCCAATCCGGAACCCGGCGATAACTGGCAGGGAGAAACCGGTCTGATTACGGATGTGCTGGCCCGAGCCCTGAAAGAGAAAAACAATCAATCCGCCCAGGGTTATCTCTGCGGCAGTCCCGGCATGGTCAAGGCCTGTACCGCGGTACTCAATCAGTACGGTGTCTCCAATGAGCGCGTCTTCTTTGATCCCTTCGCCTGACCGATTCAGCCATTCAATCCCGTATCCAAGGGGTAAACAATGAAACAGACTCCCGAAGAAACGATAATGATGGATAATTTCCTTCCGGGGAAAATCAGCAAGGATGGATTTTTGGGAGATGATACCCGCCATCTGCACGATATCATCACCGAGGATGATAAATCACTGAGCCGGCTTGGGGTTTCCCGGGCCGATATCGCCGCCCGGCTTCAGTTTTTGATCGATGAGGGGAAAAAGGGACTGGAATCCGAGGTCCGGATCAAGGGGTACCAAATCCGTCTCCAATGGGACCGGGGCATGATTCCCTGCCCCTTCGGCGATAAACCGTTGCACTATAAAATCACCGCCGAGGTAACCCGATCGGCGGATCAAACCCGGTTGGTTTTTAGTCAGTTGTCGGTTCATCTGATCGAAAAGCACGGTTTTTTTGGCGGATTGGGAAGCCGCAACCGATTGGAGCCCCGGGTTGTGGTTGTATTTCTGTCGGATATCGGATCGGATTGAATTCTTGGGTTGGTTCTCAACAAAGAGATGTTTCGATTCAGACACTTGAACTGATAAGGAATTATGGTGCACAATGTCGGTAGGGAATAAACAAAAAAACAGCAATCATCCGATGATCGGAAGGATTCTCCGGCTGACCGGGGTCTGGCGGGGTTGGCTTTGGCTTGGCCTGGCGGCAGCTCTGCTGAAGGTTATCTATCTGATCCCGGTGCATCCGGATGATCTGCGGAGGGATCCGGCTTCGGATCCGGCCCAGTACATCAGCCTGGCGGAACAGGTTTCGCACCATATTCTGGAGCAGCCATTGGCTTTCGGAACCAGGCTGATCGGCGGTAAGATGACGCCTCAGCAAATGGCCGCTGCCGGATTGGATGTCGAATCGGTTCAGAACGTCTTCCGGGCACCGACCTGGATCGGTCTGATTGGTATGGGAATCCGCCTTTTCGGATATTCGGACCAGTTGATTTGGGGTATGACGGTGCTGCTGTTCGCTGCCTCATCGCTGTTCTTTCTGGGTTGGCTTCGATTCCACCTTTCCCCGGGCTGGTCCCTGGCGGGATGGATCGTTTTTGTGCTTTATCCCCCTTTTTATTTTATGTGCGAATCCGCCCTGGTGGAAAATATTCTGATATTTCAGATTGTTTTATTCTTGTATTTTATGTCTCGTCTGTTCCGGTCATGGAACCGGCGGGATGCCATTTGGACTGGACTGAGCCTGATGGCGCTGGTGATGGCCAAACCTTTTTTTTATGCCTGGTTATGGCCGGTATGGATCGGGATCCTGATCTGTATTTGGCGGAATGCCGGCCGAGGGCGGTGGTCGATATTGTCGGGGATGGGGATCGGGATGCTGATCCTGTTGGTTCCCATCAAACTGGTGGTATTCCGGACAACCGGACAATGGGATATTCTGCATCCGGTCTCAACCGAGATACAGAATATCTTTCAGGGTACCGGAATGTGGAACAGCGCCACTCCGGACTATGACGGCTGGCATTACAATCATAAACATGACTCCTACTTCTTCTCAGTGGATGACAGCCTGTTGCGACTGCCCACCCGGGTCCTGGAGGATGGCCGGCAAGCCAATTACCTGGATGTCAATCATTACGCCCGGACCTGCAACGCGGCGTTCCGGAATTATCTGCGGGATCATTATCCGGCTTACATAATGGAATTTCTCAAAAAAACCGGATTTTTGCTGATCTTTCCTTTCAGCGCGATTTTCCATTATAACAATGGATTATGGCTGGATGGGATTTACGATCTGGTTTTTCATTGGATACTCCTGATGGGGGCCTTGCTGGGTCTTGGGTTCAGTTTCAAATCATGGAAGAAATACTGGGCTGTTTGGCTGTTGATCCTCTATCATCTGGGACTGTATGGAATGACCCATATCGAAGCCCGGTTCAATTTGACCCTGATGCCGGCCCTGATTATGTTGGCTTGTTTCGGTATCGGTTCGATGGTGCATGGTATTATGA
>JAGOEH010000338.1 GCA_017997825.1 Candidatus Delongbacteria bacterium
TCGGCCGATGAGTCGATGAGAAATCAACCTTATTAATGCTTGAAAGGGAGAGGAAATTTATGAAGGTCCTGATTACCGGCGGTTCGGGATTTTTGGGGATTAATCTGGTGAGATACTTGTTGGGCCAAGGATTCGATCAGTTGGTTATCCTGGATATTGCCGATTTTGATTATCCCGAGCGGGAAGCCGTCACGTTTTATCAGGGTGATATAAGGAATCCGGCGGATATCAGCCGGGCAATGGAGGGCTGTACTCATGTGGTCCACACCGCCGCCGCGCTGCCTTTGTACAAGACCTCCGATATTATTTCCACCGATATCAAAGGTACCAGTCTTTTGCTGAAAGAAGCCCTCACCCGAAAAATCAGGCGTTTTGTCCATATCTCCTCAACAGCGGTTTATGGAATTCCCGATCATCATCCCATTCTGGAAACCGATAAACTGGATGGCGTTGGTCCCTATGGAGAAGCCAAAATCCTGGCAGAAGAGATCTGTGAGGAATTTAGAAAAAAAGGAATTTGCATTCCCATCCTGCGTCCCAAGACATTTGTCGGCCCTGAGCGGCTGGGGGTTTTTGCCATGTTGTACAACTGGGCCTTGGAAAAACGAGGATTCCCCATGATCGGAAACGGTCGGAACCGTTATCAGCTGCTGGATGTCGAAGACTTGTGTGAAGCCATTACCATTACCCTGACCCATCCTGATGATGATCGGGTCAATGATGTTTTCAATATCGGGGCCAAGGTGTTTGCCACCATGAAGCAGGATTACCAAGCGGTACTGGATGAAGCCGGATTCGGCAAAACGATCCGAACCTTTCCGGCCGGGCCGATGATTTGGACTCTTCGTCTATTGGAATTATTGAATTTATCACCGCTTTATCAATGGGTCTATGAAACAGCTTCTAAGGACTCCTTCGTATCCATCGAAAAAGCCGAGAAAATTCTCGGATTCACTCCCAAATACTCCAATCGCGATGCCTTGATCCGAAATTTTAGATGGTATCGGGATAACCTGAACCGTTTTCAGAATCAGGACGGGATCTCCCACCGCGTCCCCTGGAAACAGGGAATTCTGGAATTCTTCAAGCGATTTTTCTGATTCTGATATAATGAAGGATGATCAACCGGGCTCGGAGAATCTCCACTGGTTACATTATCCGGAAGTATCTGAATCGATTTATAACCCATAGTAAAGTATAGTCGGATCATATCACAGCGGCCGGCTGCTAAAGAAATTATTTCATCAGGATCATCTTTTTGATCAGTGCCTTTTCCTGAGTTTCCAGTCGATAGAAATAGATCCCGCTTTTAAGCCCTTCCGCATTGAATACCAGATGATGATATCCTTCCGTGACTGATCGGTCGATCAGGACCATGATTTCCTGCCCCAACAGATTACAGATGCTCAACCGAACATTCCCGGCTTTGGGTAGGGCATAGCAGATGGTGGTTGATGGATTGAATGGATTGGGAAAATTCTGCGACAGCATATAATCCTTGGGAATACCGCGTTCGGGTTCCGCAATGGCCGTTATGATACCCGTGACGGAAATTTCATCACAGGCCGGAGAAACAAGAGTATCGTGGTAGGCCGAGAGCCGGTAGTAATAGGTGATCCCATTCACAAGGCTTGAATCATCGAACATGGTGATATCGGATGGAAGACGGATCCGTTCCGAATAATGCAGATTGTCGGTTTCCGATCGTTCCAGAATAAAACCCTGTTCGATGGACGAATTGTCGGTCCAGTTCAGATGAATGACATTATCGGCGCATATTGCGGTTAGGCCGCCCGGACGATAGGGGGGATAGACGATCGGATCGCTCAAGCGGGATTGATCCGTCCTGTCGGATAATGATCCCTGACTGTCATAGGCCAGAATCTGGTAAAGATAGGATTCTCCCTCCATGATTCCGGAATCCAGATAGGATGAGGTTCCGGATTTCACACTGTCGATCGGGGAATAAACCGGATTTCCAATCGTGGGGGTGTAGGGGATCTGCCCTCCTGACGGACCGTAACGGGTAATGATGAATCCTTGTTCATTGTTGGAATTGTCCTGCCAATGCAGCTGAATTCCCCCCGGATGGATAGAGGCCTGAATATTGGATGGTGAGTGGATGGGTGAGATGATTCGGATTGTCCGATGGGTGATGTTACTCAAAAGATAACCGTCATTGACGCAGAATGAGATGGATTTGACCGAACGCATCGTATTGATGGCCGGGTTGTAGAAGTGAACCTGGCGTAAGGCGGTTTGGTAGTCAGCGATGGAAGCGGTGCCGGTCAGGCTTAAGATTCCGCTCGACGGATCCCATTGTCCGGTGATGACGCTTGTTCCGGTGTATTGGAGCTGATCATGCTCCGGGTCGTAATGATCGGTGATGGCAATGGTTGCATTAAGCAATTCCGGACTGTCACTATCCTGAATCATGAGGGAGGCGGTAATGGGAATGGGGGAACTGCCTTCCCGGTATTCGATGGTATCGTTTTCAATTTGGCTGAGGATCGGGGCGTTCATCTCCTGCAAATCCGCAATATTGCTGTAGTCAGATTCAGTCTGGTCATTGATGGCTTTGATTCGGAACTGAGCGTTTTGACCGGTTCCGATCGGATCCAGAATAGTCTCGCTGCTATTGGCCCCGGCAGATCGGATCATACCGAATTCCGATTCATTATCCAGTTTTCGTTCAATAACGAATCCGGTTTCATTATCGGCTTGATCGATCCATTGCAACAGAATCCGGTTGTCCGGCATCCGGCGGGCGGTCAGATCGCTGGGTGCGCTGATCGGCAATACGGAGGTCATTACACTAATGGTGTTGGAATTGGCGCTGATACCCCATTCATTATAAGCCCGAAT
>JAGOEH010000339.1 GCA_017997825.1 Candidatus Delongbacteria bacterium
CGTGGATCTCATTCCATAACGAATCGTTTCTGCTGGATACCCCCCAGCCCCGGACCCTCCAGTTGGGCGGATATTTTTATCACAGCAGCTACAGTTTTGATGAAGCCAACATGGATTACGACTTCAGCACCATGAATTACGGCGCGATCGGTTTGATTCCTTTAGGCCGGGTCTTGTCGGTCGGTGGGACCTTCGGTTTCGCCGATCAGGGGGATATCGACTATGGGAATAATTACAAAGCCAAAGGCGAATCCGGGATGGTGGATCCGCTGGTATTCAGTGCACTCAAACTATTCGGAGCCAATTCGTTTCATCTGATCGGCAATGCTTCGATCCCGATCGGCGAAAAGAAGATCGGTGAGGAAAAGCTCAATTTCGGATTTGGAGGACGGTTCCATCATGCCTTCAATGATCAGAGTCACATCGCGGTCTTGGCCAAGCTCAATTTTTATGAGAAAGTGACTCAGGAAATTAGTTATACCAATGCCCGAACCAAAGAAAAATCGGAATATGAAAGCGGAATCTATCTGAATGCCCGCTATCTGTTCCATTTCAATAAAGAATTGCTGGTATACGGACGTTTTTTGCTCGACGACAAGCGGGAAATCACCATGGCGGCGGCCGGATTCGATTTCACTATGATGAGTTTTCATCACATCAAGGGAGAAGTCGGGCTGGGACTCAGCGACAATGCGCCGGATCTGCTGCTCTTCATCTCGTTTCTTCCCGGCTTCTGATTACCGTTTATCCTGAACGGCCAGGAGAATAATATTCTGCAAGGACCTGCCTGTCAAACGTTTCCGTTGTGATATCAGCCATTCATTTGCTTAACGTTCAACCAAGGATCGGACTGTGGAAACGATTGTAAAAAGGCAGGATCTGCAAAAGGCCAGACGGATTATTATAAAAATCGGTTCGGCGCTGCTGGCGGATACCGAGCCTTATCCATTTGAGCGCTTCAGCTGGCAGATTCGGAAGCTGACCGAATCCGGACGACAGATCATTCTGGTCAGTTCCGGTGCGATTGCACTGGGGCTAGCCCCAATGGGATTAACCCATAAACCCAAATCCCTATCGATGTTGCAGGCGGCAGCCGCCGCCGGCCAGGGAATTCTGATGAGTCGATGGCAATATGCATTTTCACGCTATCAGCTTCACCCGGCTCAGGTTTTGCTGACCCACGAGGATTTCAAGGCCCGTCGGCGCTATCTGAATGCCCGATCGACCCTGATGGAACTGTTGAATGCCGGCGTCGTCCCGGTCATCAATGAGAATGATACGGTATCGGTCGACGAGATCAAATTCGGGGATAATGACGCCTTGGCCGCACTGGTGGGTGGATTGGTGGAGGCCGACCTGCTGATCATTCTGACCCAAACCGATGGATTGTTTACGGCGGATCCCCGTCAGAATCCGGAGGCATCCCGGATATCCCAGGTGGATGAGATTACACCGGAAATTATGAATCTGGGCGGAGGAGCCTCTCATCTGGGAACCGGAGGCATGATCACCAAACTGCAGGCCGCCCGCAATGCCCGGGAACAAGGAATTGCCACCCTGATTGCCCCGGGCCGAATCGAGCATATTCTGGATCGACTCTTTCAGCTGGAGGATTGGGGAACCTTTTTTGCGGCCAAGCCTTATGAACAAACCATCAGCGCCCGAAAACGCTGGATTGCCTATGCCTTGAAACCCGGCGGCCGGATAATGGTCGATCCCGGAGCCCGTAAGGCCCTCCAAAAAGGTTCCAGCCTTCTGGTGGCCGGAACCCGGGGCGTACAGGGCATCTTCCTGCCCGGAGACGCCGTCGATCTCTATACTGAAAATTCCACCACCCCATTTGCCCGGGGATTGGTCCGGCTTTCAGCTCAGCAGCTCCAGGCCGTCTTAGGATGTAAAACCGAGAAAGCCAGAAAGATCCTGAACGAGCCGATTCCGGACGAACTGATCCACCGGGATGACCTGATCCTGCTTGAACCTGAGGAGTTGAAATGAACCTAAACCAATCTGTTTTATCTATCACTCAACGCATTGACGATACCAAACCCCGGATTCAATCCGCTTCCACCAGCCAAAAAAACCATATTCTATCAACTCTGGCCGAATTATTGTCGCAAGACCAAGCCAAGATCATGGCGGCTAATCGGATGGATATCGAATCCGCCCGACAAGCCGGGAAAAACCCAGCCTTTATCGATCGATTGACCTTGAACGAATCACGAATCGCCAGTCTGATTGGAAGTCTGAAGGATATCCGAGACCTTCCGGATCCGGTCGGAAGCATCGAGAATCTGATTCCCCGGCCTTCCGGAATCATGGTCGGACGAATGAAGGTTCCTCTGGGCGCTATTCTGATGATCTATGAGGCCCGGCCCAATGTCACCATTGATGCCGCCGCCCTGTGCATCAAAACCGGCAATGTCGCCATCCTCCGCGGTGGAACGGAATCCCTGCGCACCAGCCTGGTTCTGACCGAAATCCTGCACCAGGCATTGCAAACCTGCGGATTCCCTCCTGATTGGATCATTTATCTCGATAATCCCGACAAGGAACTGCTGTATCGGCTGCTCAAAGAAAAGGAATCCATTGACGTGGTGATTCCCCGGGGCGGGGCCGGTCTGATCCGTTCCATATATGAACATTCGATCATTCCGGTAATCGGACACTTTCAAGGGATCTGCCATATCTATGTCCATACCGAGGCTGATCCGGAAGAGGACTATCGATCGGCCCGCCGGATCATCATCAATGCCAAGGTACAGCGCCCGGGAGTCTGCAATGCCATGGAATGCCTGCTGGTGGATGAATCCATCGCCCGTGATTTTCTCCCCCGCTGTGCCCACGATATGATTGATCATCAGG
>JAGOEH010000340.1 GCA_017997825.1 Candidatus Delongbacteria bacterium
AGCGGCGGAGCTCCCGAAATACTGAACCAGGCCATCGATCTCGGTTTGGATTTGTTCATTACGGGAGAAGTAGCTGAATACTCTCAGGAATTATGCCGCGAAGCCCAGATCGATTATTTGGCCTTAGGCCACTACAACAGTGAAAAACTGGGAGTGATTCATTTGGGTAAGAAGATTTCGGAGAATCTGGGATGTGAGACAGTATTTATTGATATCAGTAATCCGGTATGATAAAAAAAATCGGGGCGACTGGATTCGAACCAGCGACCCCAAGCCCCCCATGCTTGTGCGCTAAACCAGGCTGCGCCACGCCCCGATTTTAATTCAACATACCTAAAATCTCTTTCAACTCTTTCTTGATCAGACTCAGGGTCTGATTCTTTCCAGCTTCTTTATCCATCTGATGACGCGCACCCTCAAGGGTCATCCCCTCATCATACAGCAGGTGACGAATCATCCTGAGCGCTTCGATCTCCTCGGATCGATAGTGCCGAATTCCATTCAGAATCTTTCGGGGTTTCAGAGCCGGAATCTGCGACTCCCAATACCGAATGGTATGGGGCTTCACCTGCAGCTCCCGGGCAACTTCACCAATGGTAAAATAAACCTTATCCATATATACAACTTCCACGAAGAAAAATCAAGTCTTTTTTTAGAAGATTTTATTCTCTTGATGGTTTAGTAAACGGCGGATATTGGAACGATGTGTGTAAACAAATATCAGAAAACACACTATTCCAAACACCAGGTAGTAGGAACTATCCCCGGGAAAGAAAAAAAAGATCATCAGAGGATACGCCAGGCCGCCAATGATCGAGCCGATGGATACGATATGGGTAATGAGCAGGAGGGCAACTCCAATGGCAATAGCCAGCAGGGAGGCCTGGGGGGTGAGTGCCAGAATAGCGCCGATGGCGGTCAGTACCCCTTTTCCGCCGCGGAATCCGGCCCATATCGGATAGATGTGGCCTATCATGGCCGCTAATCCAGCTCCGATCCGCCATAAGGCAATCTGATCGACGGAAGCGTCCGGGGTTAGCCAATGGGACAATCCGTAAACGGATATGAATCCTTTCAAAATATCGATCAGGGTAACCACAACCGCACAATTCCGGCCCAAAACCCGATAGGTATTGGTCGCTCCGGCATTGCCGCTGCCATGCTCCCGGATATCAATTCCCCGAACTAATCGACCTATCCAGACCGAAGTGGGGATGGATCCGATCAGATAGGGGAAGATCCAATATAACCAATGGATCATGATTCTTCCTTGTCCTTACGCCGAATCGAGTATTTAAAATGAATGCCATCGAGTTTCAAACGCTGATAAAGCTCGGTTTCCAGATAACGAAGATAGTTGTCCCGTAAATGATCCGGATGATTGGAAAAGATGATGAAATGGGGCGGAGCGCTTTCAATCTGGGTGATATAGAAAAATCGTATCTCTTTACCCCGAAAGGCTGGAGGGGGATATTTTTTAGTGATCTCTTCCAGCATCCGGTTAAGGAAACTGGTGGCAATAGTGCGATGATAGTTGGTATGAACATCCAGAATGTGATCCAGAATTTTGAAGACTCTAAGTCCGACCAGGGCCGAGATTGAAATGATGGGGAAATATTTGAGGACCGTATACCGTTCTTTCAGGTTTTTAACCATCTGATCAAAGCTCTTATGATCCTTCTCGGATAAAACATCCCATTTATTGATAACCAGAATCATCCCTTTTTTGGCCTCCCGGATCATCGTCAAAATATCGATATCCTGGGCGGTAATTCCTTGATTGGCATCGATCATTAGAATTGCGACTTCGCAAAGATCGATATGACGTTGGCTGCGGAGAGTCGCATAGAATTCGATACTATCCTTGATCCTGGATTTTTTCCGTAAGCCGGCCGTATCGATCAGCCGGATGCTTTGGTTTTTGTAGTGTAGGATCGAATCAATGGCATCTCGGGTAGTGCCGGGAATATTTGAAACCACCGAGATTTCTTTGCCGATCAGCCGGTTGATCAGGCTGGATTTACCGACATTCGGTTTGCCGAGTATTGCCACCGGAATGGCATCTTCTTCGGTGTACTGGTCCTCCTGAAGCGGTTTAATGTGATCGACGATATGATCCAGCAATTCATTGATAAATAATCCCCGAACCGCTGAAACATGGATAGGATCCCCCAATCCGAGTTTGTAAAACTCGCCGGTAAGAGCGGCATGATCCAGGGCATCCACTTTATTGACGACCGGGATTACCGGTTTTTGGGTTTGTTTAAGCCATCGGCTGATTTCCATGTCTTCGGTCGTGACTCCAACCTTAAAATCGGCCAGAAACAGGATTAAATCGGCTTCCATCGAAGCCACTTCAATCTGAGCGCGAACCGCCAATTCCAGATCACTTTCAGGTTGCCTCATCAAACCGCCGGTATCGATCAATTGAAAAATCCAACCATCCCAATTAACCACCCCGGTCACACGGTCACGGGTGACTCCCGGCTGATCGTCAACAATGGATTTTTTTCTTCCGATCAATCGGTTAAACAAACTGGATTTACCAACATTCGGCCGTCCAATAATAGCGACTCGGGCTAATTTTTTCATGATTCTCCGAAACCGGTTTTGGTAGTCAAAACCGGTTCAATAATAGGTCAGGGTTCAATTATGGTAGGGAACAGGGGTGATGTTAACAACCGAAATTGAAGGTAGGTTCAGCTTCGGTTTTATGCATGAACTTATCCTCTTTGGTTCGGATAAACTGCTGCAGATAGCGAACCCGGCTGTTGGCATTCTTGCCCATCTGGGGATCATTGATCAGCCGTTTGAATGTATCCAGGGCGAATTCATAGATGAATTTGCCTTCATAGGA
>JAGOEH010000341.1 GCA_017997825.1 Candidatus Delongbacteria bacterium
GATCGATGTACTGGGATTGTTGCGGCGTAAAACAACCCGGGAAAACAAGTCGGTCGCCATGATTTCCCATGAGATCAAACTGACCTGCCTGATGGCGGATTATCTGATGATTATCGGTCAGGATGGCGAGATCACGACCGGCAAAACCGAAAGCCTGATGGCGGCCGGGGCGCTGGAGGGGGCCTTCGATTGGTCGTCCGGGTTTTTTGATTATCCCAGCTACAGCCTGGAGATCGTTCCGGAACTGGCCGCAGGAAGCTGGACCGGGCAGACGGTTTTGATCCGGGGCCGCGATCCCGGCCTGGTCCTGATCGCCCGGTTTTTATTGAAAAACGGAATCAGGCCTTACATATGGGCGGATGCCGACAGCTATCTGGGCTGCTGGGCCCGATCACTCCGGTTATCATTCAATCCGGGGAGCGGTTTGATTCCACCCGAAGGCCAAACGGCAAACGATCGTCCCGCCAATGAGAGTTTATGCGGGTCAATGGATCAACCGACCGCTATCATTGTGGAACAAGGAATCGACACGGATTGGGATGATGCCTATCGGAATGTAGTGATGATGGAATATGATGGGGATGCCCTTACCTTGATCCGACGGATCGAAAACCAAATCCTCCCAAAACCTTAAATCTTATATATCTTAAAGCTTATATCCAGCCCCTCCACCAGTAGTAGAGGATGGAAGCATATTCGTGAACAATGCCGCGGATCTGATGCATTCTAATTTTGGAACTGAATAGCGGCAGCCAGCTTGTGGAATGGGAATAAAACCGGTTATGGCGGGGAGGAATAAATATGACCTGCCAATCCGGGGCCTGTTTGTGGATGACCCGCTGAACTCTCAGCATATGATAGGGAGAACTGATCAGAATCACATTTTCCCAGCCCTTTTCCGACAGAATGGCTTTACAGTTCACTATATTTTCCAGGGTGTTGGTGGCTTTATCCTCCAAAATAATATTCGAATCGGGGATCCCCAAGCTGAGTGCCAGGCTTTTCATTACCAGAGGTTCTTTGAACAGGTACATATACCCGGAGGAGAATACCAAATGGCGGGCATAACCGGCCTGATAAAGCCGGACAGCCTGGTGAACCCGTTCTTCATATCCCTGACCGGCTTCTCCCGATTCGCCGACTCCGCCGGCCAATACCAGGATGGCATCTGCCTGATGGGGATTGTCTTCGATTTTAAGAGGTTCAGCCAGATACCAGATCAACGGGGTGAAGAACAGAAGATAAAGGATGGCCAATCCAGTCAGGATCAATTTAAAGCCCTTGGATTTCAGTCTGGAATAGTGGTGTCTGAAATAGTTGACCCAGTTGGTTTCGAGTTCCATTTCCTTTTGGCGGATCATCTCCTCCATGCAAGTACCCATTTCTTCCAGCTTGTTTTCCCAACTGTTAATTCGAGCTGTTTCCCGACGCCGTTCCTGAACTGTTTCATCGCCCGGTAATTCGACGGCCGATTTCACCATTCGGTAAAATTGGGCTGCATCGGAGGCTATGTGGATCAATCCGGGAAATTCATTTTCAAATTGTTTGATTTCGGCCAGATCGGTCGCCACGACTGGTTTTTTCCAGTATAAGTATTCATTGAGCTTGGTCGGATAGACATTTTCGGTATAATCGGTTTTCAGATAGGGAATCAGGCACACATCAAACGATGCGATATAGTGGGGAAGTTCCGTATGCCCTTTTTTACCGGTGAAATGGACATTGGAGCAGGTATCCAGGACCGAGGTGTCGGTCTGTTTGGGTCCGACCATCACGATGGAATAGTGGGGATACTGGCGGGCCAGTCCGGCCACCAGTTCAAAATCGATCCATTTATGGATTCCGCCGATATAGCCGATCAGGGGCTTTGGCAGATGTTTCAGCTCGTCCGGCATGACCGGATCCACCTGAAAGTTTTTCAGGGAGACTCCGAAAGGGATCAACCGACACCGGCTGTTGAACTGTTCGGCCTTGGCCTTGAGTTTGTAGGAGGTGGTAAAGACCAGGTCGGCCTGTTGAAAGATGGTTTGTTCGCTTTGCATGATCCGGCGGGCGTTGGAAGAGCTGTTCTCAAAGCTGTCGATGCAGTAATAGACGAAGAGTTTGGGTGATATGGTGCGGGCCAGCTTATGAACCAATTGGGTCGGCATATAGGTAAAGATGACGGGACGCTTGAAGTTCATCACCTTATTCCAGCGTTTGAGGGCTTGCTGGAGCAGGAACAGATTGATCCGCAGGGCAATTCCGGAGTAGGGGAATGGCAGCAGGATCGGGGAATAGAGGTAGAGGTTATCGTTGATTTTTCTGAATCCGCGGATGGAGTGGAACCAGTTGATGGCGCGTTTGCGGAGACGCTGAATATCCTGGATGCCCGGTGAACGCACTCCGGTGTTTTCAATGAACAGGATACGGTTGCCGGCGGCGGCCAATCGGGAGGCGATTTCCTGATGTCCTTGCCAGATGAAATCCCAATCGATGGTGGAGATATAGATGATGTCTTCGTTATGGAGCATAGAAGGTGTCCTTGTTGGCACTATGATCTCAAAGCGGGTGTGGTTTCCGGGTGGGAAAAAATCCGATTAGCCATGAATGACAATCTATGTTATGACCGGTAAGATGCCGGTGGAGGCTGATCGGGTAAATCCGTCGGATTGATTGGTCAGGGTCTATCGGTTGGCGGATCGGATGTGATCAGGCGGTGATAAAGCCCGGCATAACGGTCGGCGATGGTATCGGAGGAATAGCCGCTGAGTATAGTTTGGCGGGCTTGTCGACCCATCCGGATTCCCTCCGATTCGTTTTCCATCAAACGGATCAGGCAAGCGGTCAGATCGCCGGATTGGGGTGAATCCATAA
>JAGOEH010000084.1 GCA_017997825.1 Candidatus Delongbacteria bacterium
ACTTCGATCAACCCGCCCCGTTTGATTTTTCCGGCCAGGGCGAAAACCTTGGTTCCGGGACTTTTATCGGTGCCGTTGCGGCGAAACGCCGCGGCGCCTTCCCGCATGATCCATGGAACGTTGGCATAGGTTTCGACATTGTTAATATTGGTGGGCTTGCCCCAAAGACCGGCTTCAGCCGGAAAGGGAGGCCGAAAGCGGGGCATTCCGCGTTTTCCCTCGATACTGGCGATCAAAGCCGTTTCCTCCCCGCACACAAAGGCTCCGGCGCCCTCTTTAATATGAACCTCCAGATTGAATGATGTCCCGAGCATGGAGCGCCCAAGATAACCGGCCGATTCAGCCTGGGCGATCGCCAGTTTCAATCGCTTGATAGCCAGCGGATACTCAGCCCGAACATACAAATAAGCCTCATCCGCCCCAATCGCATAGGCGGCGATGGCCATGCCTTCCAGAACCCGATGGGGATCGCTTTCCATAACGCTGCGGTCCATAAAAGCCCCCGGATCGCCTTCATCCCCATTACAGATGATATACTTCTTGGACCCGGCAGATTTTCGGGCCAGCTCCCATTTCAATCCGGTCGAAAACCCGCCACCTCCACGACCACGCAAACCGGACTGTTTGATTTCAGCGATCACATCCTCCGGCTTCATTTCAATCAGCGCCCGCCGCAGTCCCTGATACCCCTTACGAGCTAAATATTCCTCAATCTTTTCCGGATTGATCTCTCCACAATTCTCCAGCACAATCCGAGTCTGATTCTCATAATAAGACTTTTCTGAGGCCTTGGGATGTCCCTTGATGATCCACTCTACTATCGGATGATCGTTTACCAAATGTTCCTGAAATATCCGTTCAGCCCGGGCTGAATCCACCTCGCCATAAACCATCTCCTGCCCGCTCCCGTCCAGCACCGATACCAGGGGTTCCTTATAACACATCCCGTTGCATCCGGTAATATCAAGCTGAATGGAAGAAGAAGCCGATTGATGGAGCAAACGCTGTAAGGTTTCCAAAACCGGCTGGGCTCCGGCCGCGATTCCACAGCTCCCCAGTCCGACCAATACTCTATAATTCATATTGTCACTCCTGATTAACCTTGATAGTCTTTTAGAATCTGCCGAATTTTATCCGGGGTCAACCGGCCAAAGGTATCATCATTGATCATCATAACCGGTGCCAATGAGCAACATCCCAAACAAGCCACTTTGGTAAAGGTGTATTTCAAGTCCGAGGTCGTTTCATCCACTCCGATATTCAGGGTGCTCATCACCGTCTCCGAGATCATATCCGCTCCGGACACATGGCAGGCCGTACCATGACAGACCTTGATCAGATTCCTTCCGGTCGGTGTAAACCGGAACTGGGCATAAAAGGTTGCCACACCCATGATCTGCGATCCCGGAATATCCAGAAATTCTGCGGTTTTCTTCATGACCGACCGGGGAAGATAGCCATAGAGCTGCTGTATTTTTTGAAGGATCGGAATCATCATGCCGTCGGTGTTCGCCAATCCCTTCATGTACTTCACCAGTTCATTCCAACACTGCCGATCATTTCGTTCAGCCTCGTTTTTTGTTCCCGCCATGAAAAACCACCTTCCCTGGTTTAGAGTGTAATAACGACACTGAATCATTCCGGGGGAATCAATCCTCCCGGCCGGAGCTATGATAATGCTTGTAAACGAATAAGATTGAGGTATACTTACAAAAAAAAAACCTGGCTGTCAAGCCAAAACTGAGATTCCGGCGACCCACTGTCCTTTTTCATTCTCACTTTAACGCCCCCAATGTATGGATCGGCCTCATCGCTCCCCATGGTAATCCCCCTGTTCGTGACAATCGATTATTCTTTCTGCCGCCGGCACCCGGTCTAATACAAGGAATACCTCGAACAACGGAACTTGATCACGGCCTCATTCTCCCTCCTCCCATGAAAAGCCCCGACCAACACGATTTATAATTTGGCACGATATCTGCATAATACTATACTAAAAAAGAGAGGATACAATGAGAAAGCTGAACATGTACATCCTGATCAACAATCTGATCGGAATGATTTTTTTGGGATTAGTTTTGTATCATGCCTGTTTTATCAATGGATGAATCGGAAAGAACCGAATCAATCCAATTTCAGTACCAGCAGGGTAATATCATCCCCGCTGGATACACCGTCAAGAAACAGATCCAGATCTTTCATGATCTGTTCAATTAGACGGTTGGGGTCCAACTGGTAGTTCTTCCGTAATACATCTTTCAAACGATCCACCCCGTATTGGGTTTTTATCGCATTGCGGGCTTCGATGATCCCATCAGTATAAAAAAGAATGCAATCTCCCGTTTCAATATTGATAGGAGTCTCAGTAAAGACATTGTCAGGCGAAATACCAAGAAAATAACTCATGGAACGATCGGACTCGAAGCAGTCGGAATCCGGATGATAGACCAGAGGAAGAGGATGACCGGCATTGGAGATAATGAGACGGTAGGGTTCCCGGTGGAGTTCCGCATAGATTCCGGTTACGAAATAGTCGGTTTCTTTCATCAGGCGATAGAGTGATTCATTCATTCGGTTCATGATAATGGAAGGGGAATAATCCTCATCGACCAGATTATTGAAATAGGATTTGATCGCCGAGGTCAGTAGGGCGGAGGGTGTTCCATGACCGGATACGTCGGCGACCAACAACCGGTATCCGGACTGATCGGGGATGATGTCATAAAAATCCCCTCCCAATTGTTCAGAGGGGTTGTAAAAGGCGGCCGCCCGGATTCCGGGTTGGCATGGAATCTTAAGCGGCAACAAGGCCCGTTGTAATTCTGAAGCCAGCGTAAGCTCGCTTTTCAAGTAATCATTATGCTCCATCAACTGTCGCTGTTTGTCGATCACTTCGGTCAATAGCTGATAAAAGTTAAGCGCATTTTTGACCTTCAAAGGCAACTGAAAATGGAGAACATCCGATTTGATCGGTTTGGTAAAATAGTCAAAACTCCCATAGTTCAAGGCCTTTTGGATATAATGGCTATCAGACAGAGCTGAATTGACAATCACCGGAATATTTTTGTATCCCTCCTGGGTCTTTATCCATTCCAGAAATTCAAATCCATCCATTTTCGGCATCATCAAATCCAAAAAAATCAAATTAATCGGATTGTTCTTGACCAGGTTCATCCCCTCAAGCCCGTCTTCAGCCTCCAAAAACCGATAGTGATACTTCTGCAGCGCGAAAATCAGAACCTTCCGATTGATCACCTCATCATCCACAATCAGAATCGTCTGGGTATTGATCATAGTCTAAATCCGGCTCTCACTGATAAAATCGGAATACTTGATGAGTTTGACAATATTCCCTTTTTCATTGTATTCAAAATAGTCAAAAATATTCTTCACCATCAAAATCCCCCGGCCATGTTCATTCAGGATATCCATGGTCTCATGGCTGTTCAGCAATCCTCTCCAGTCAAACCCCTGGCCGTCATCCTGAATAACATACTCGACATGCTCATGGGTAAGGGCAGTTTCAACGACAACTTTCCGCTCGCGAAATCGCGGATCATTTTTCCGATCCTTCAACAGATCATAATAACTGTTATTCTGGATCGAGGTTTTCTTCTCATCACCGCTGATGGCAAGATTGCCATGTTCGATGGCATTGACGATAATTTCATACAGGGCCAGCTCGATTTTCTTGGGACTCTTGCAGATTTTCGGCAAATTGATGGTCATCTGGCGGATAATATTCTGAAGATTGTTGAATTCATTCCCGATAATGATGCGTTTATACTCGTAATCCAACGATTTGTGATCCAGGGCGTTGGCTCCGTTTTTTTTATAATTGCAGATCACATGGCACATTCTCATCATTTCATCCATATTGCCGGGTAAAAAGAGCAAAAAATCGATCCGTTTGCCCAGCAGCCGAAAAGCCATACCGGCATCATAATGATTGATAAAGAATACGGAAACAAAATCGCGTTCGCTTAACTGAAGCTGTTCGAGAAATTTAATCATTTCGGGATTGCACTGAGTAAAATCAAAAAATACGATTTTAATATTTTTTTGGAAAAAGATATCAATCGCATCATTGCTATGGTTGGATACCACGAATTGATGGCCCAATTCCTGTGAATGAGAAATGAAGAGGTCAAAATTCGCCGGGGTCTGGGTTAACAGCAGGATTTCCATTATCACGCACACCAAGTTAATAGATAATAATCAAAATCATTCGGGATGCAGCGGTTATCCGATGTAATAAAACGAATTATCATCCAGGATCCTTTAACATCGCCATACTCCGTTGGTCATGGAGAAACTGGCCATTAATGGATTGACATTCCGGGCTTATTCATCAAATAAGGTAATCCGGTCTTCAAATTCTTTGGCTTTGGTCCGGAGCATCCGGGCTTCATATTCCTGTTCGGCGATAATAGCCGGTGAGACGGTGGAACGGAGCCGCCGAAGCAGAACTCGGTAGTCATCGGTAAAAAACAGAATTTTGCGGCCGGAATACCCTCCCAAATCATGGCTGATAACTGGAATCCGCTCCAGTTCCAGAAAGGCACGGATAAATCGGATATTGTTATCAGGAACGCTATTCGGCGTCTTTTTAAAATCCAAAACATGGCCGCCCCCAAACACCTTGGCTTCCATACTTTTTTTGCTGCCGCCCAATTTGAGGATCTCGTTGATCAATACCTCCATGGCAAATATTCCATAACGCGAATTGGGATTTTGAAAAATCTCCTCATCTCTCAGATCTCCAACCAGCATAAAATGATTCATTCCGCTGATCGCGTTTCGACGGTCATACAGGCAGACCGAAATACATGAACCCAAAACCGTAGAAAGAATCTCTTTCTTCCGGGTCGCATAATAGTCTCCCGGATTAAGAATTACCATGTCCATGCCATACTTGACATTATGCTTAATATACATCGATGATTCGTACTTTCAGGTAGTCTGTTGTCGTTTGTTTCGGTCGCTCAACGGGATACATCATAATCAAAAACGTCGTTCGCCGGTAGCCCGGCATTCCATCCGCACCCGACCGACAATAAGACCGCAATCATTGAACGAATTTCTTGACCACACTGATCAACATCTCTGAACTGAACGGTTTAAGAAGCCATCCCGAGGCCCCGGCTTCTTTCCCCTCCATCTTTTTAGACTGCTGTGATTCAGTCGTCAAAACGATCACCGGAAGAAAACGATACTTGGTTTTCTTCAGCTCCTTGATGAAGGTAATTCCATCCATTTCGGGCATGTAGATATCGGTGAATATCATTTTAACCTTACGTGCCGATTGATCGATCTCTTCGATTTTCTGCAATCCCAGTACCCCATTCTCCGCTTCCTCGACCTCAAAACCGTTCCGCTCCAAAGCCGAACGAACGGTAGCCCTCAGGGTAACCGAATCATCAACGATCAGTATTAATGGCTTTTCATTCATAAAATACCTGCCTGATTATAATCAATCCTTCCTGATCAACCATCGGGATACATCCGACGATCCACCGCGGTCTGAAAGGGGGCTTATCCATCCCTGTCCATACCGACAGCCCAAGCCGCCGCTAAATACCCGCCGGAAGAAATATCTATTTGCACGTCACTCATCTTTTCCCTAAAACAAAATGTTTGTCCAGCTTAAACGATAAAAATAAATTATAGAGATTTTCATTCAAATTGATGATCTCGATTGGAATACCACGAGAATTTACATTCTTATAGAGCGATAACAGCTTCCCAATTCCCGAACTGCCGATAAAGGTCACCAGGTCAAAATCCAGGATAATACGACCGGTCGCTTTGACCGCTAATTGACTAAAGTAGCTCTTGAGTTCTTCCGCTTCCCTTATCTCAATTTCACCATCTATTCTGAGAATCATAGCGTCTTGGGTTGCAGTCAGATCAACCTTCATATTCTCTCCCTTGGACTGTGAACCAATAAACCATAGAAGACCTTAGATTCAGCCGATACAGTATAGTGAGCATCAGATTCAAAACTTTTATTTTATATTAATGAAATAATTACAGCTTGTCAAGGTATTTATTTCAAATCCTCCATCATCACCCCATCACCCGCTACTTTTTTCAATTCCGGATCGGAAGCGATTGAGGTAAGCAATTGACAAATCGCTTTTTTATTCCTATATTATTATATTAAATCAAAGTATGGTTATCACTACACTCATACGGCATGACAGGTTTATACGGAACCAAGAATACCGTATGAAATGGGATTTTCTCCTGTTTCTGAGGGCAGGAACCGGAATCAGATCATTCACAAGGGAGACGAATCATGCGATCGATGATAATCGTTGCACTATGGCTTGGAATGAGTGTGTTGGCCGAGGCAGCAATCCTGACGGTTGGAAAAAGCGAAGCGGAATTTGCCACCATCACGGCTGCCCTGGCAGCGTGTCAAAACGGGGATATAATCTCAATTATCGACAATCAGGTTTATGATGAAGCCATCACCATATCCAAATCAATCATCCTCCAGGGAAACGTTGAAAACCGTCCAACCATTCAGGCGCCTTCAACCATAGCGCAGGACGCGGCTGTAATCCTGATTCAGAGCCCCGATGTCAGCCTTATCGGCCTCACCGTCGACTGCCGGTCTCTGTGCTGGCATGGTGTTTATTGCTGGAATACAGGGATCGCCGTGGAAGGAAACACCATTATCAACTCGCTGCGCAACGGCATATTCTGCAACAGTACCGGATCGAATACCCGATTGATCCAAAATACCATCCTCAATCACCTTCGTAACGGGATATACTGCTGGAATACTTCATCGCCCGAAATCTCAAACAATTTGATTCAAAACAATGCCAAAGCCATCGGCTGTCAAAACGGCTCTTCCCCTCGGATTTACAGAAACGTCATTCTCCAATCCGATTCCATCGCAATCTATACTTACGACACCGTCAGCCGGCCTGAAATCGGCGGTTCACTCAGTAATGCCAATACGATCGAAGCCGGTGATTCCGGTTATGTCGGAACGCCATCCACCCGCACCGACAGCCTGGAAGCCCGTTATAATTACTGGCAGACCACGGATTGCCGGGAAATTCGGGCGGGTATGGACTCCATGGTCCAATGGCAGCCCTTCACCGACGCCGCTTATAGCCAAATTCTATACTGTTCCAACACAATTCCCGTCCTGATATACCCCATATCCTCTACCATCATCTCCGCCCTCTCGGTTCAATTACGCTGGTTCCGAGTTCCCAATACCATCTCCTATCAGCTCCAGGTCTCGACAGATAGTCTCTTCGAACAGATCCTGTTTCAGGATGATGCCGTCAGCGATACTGTCAAAACGATCGGCTCCTTGGTCTCCAATACCCGTTATTTTTGGAGGGTCAAATCCCAAACGGCTGGAGCAGCAGGTTCCTGGTCGGATATCGGGATTTTCAGCACCTATGGGATACAGGTTGTATCCCCCAACGGACAAGAAAACTGGATCGCCGGAAGCAATCAGACCATCCGGTGGCGGTCAACCGGAGAAATCAGATACACCATGATCTTTTTTTCGCTCGATAACGGCAAAAGTTACAGCTTTATCGGCAGTACCGAGTCACCGGACAGCAGTTACAATTGGAAACTGCCCACCACATCGGCCGAGCAGTGTCTGATCAAGGTTCAGGATTTCAGTAATGAAGCGGTTTTTGATGTCTCCGACCGGCCATTCAGGATCAGCAATGACTGGATCAAACTCACCCGAAAAAGCACGTCTCTCCGTTATCTGGGCCATAACGACACCATCCGCTGGGAATTTTCGGGTCAATACAAGGAGCTGGGTCTCTACCTTTGGGATATCAAACGGCAAAATAAATCGATCCTGAGCAGTTCCGTCAATCCAGCCGATAAACGTTATATTTGGTCGATCCCAACCCATTTTAACCTCGTCGAACAGGGGTATCTGAAAATTTATTCCACCACCGATTCCACTATTTTTGATACCATGAGTTATACGATCGGACGTTACAATCCCTTGGCATTGTTTGCCAATCCACGCTTAACCGCTCTCAGTCATCAATCGGCTGAAATCCGGTGGACCCTAAGCCGGCCTGCCCGCTGCAGTCTGGCTTATGCCGAACAGCCTGACCGTTTAAAAACCCTATCACCTGGAAAACGGGATCAAAATGACTATACGGCTGTTCTGGAAGGACTTCAACCGCTTAAAACCTATTACTATCGGATTCGTTTCACCGATACAACCGGAGTCAGGGACAGCACGGGTCTGTATAGTTTCACCACCTTGCGTTCCTATCCGGCTAAATCCATGCCCGTCAGCGGGAAACCGGAGATGTTGTATATCGGGCAGACCATAGCCGTTATCCGTTATCCGACCGACCTGCCGATCACCGGAGCCGGACACCTGGCATATCGAAACCAGATCATCCAGTCCAAGTCCGATACCACCTCATCCACAAGGCATCTCTATTATTTCGATAAATTGACCGCCGGAACCGACTACGATTTTTATCCCGGCACCATCCAGGCTACCGGAGCTCCCTACATTTACCCCATAGCGTTCGCATTCCGGACCTCCACCGGAGTTGATCAATCCGCCCCCATTATGGTCAGCGGGCCATGGGTCACCGCGACCCATAACCGGGCCTGCATCTCATTCACCACCGATGAAGGGTGCCGGAGCCAAATCAGCCTGACCGATAATTATTCCGGAATCGTTGTATTCCAAGCCGAAAACACCGATTACCTGAAAGAGCACCTCTATTCCATCATGAACCTGGATCCCCAGACATCCTACAGCTTCCATCTCGAACTGACCGATCCACTCGGCCACCTGTTACAATGGAATGGGGAAAAATCGCTGCTGGCAAAACTGAATCTGGAAGCCTTTAATGATGGAAACCAGTTTACCACGGCTACTCAGGCCGATCTGACACCTCCTCGATTCAGCCTGCCCCCCCACGTAATCGTGAGGGATGATTCTCTGGCTATCCTGAACTGGCAATCCAATGAAGCCGCCATCTACCGGCTCGATCTGAAGAATTCCGGAGGCGAAACCATCGCCTATTCGGAAGGGACTCTTTACCAGGGTCGGACCCAGTGCCCGCTAACCCGGCTGAATCCGCTCAGCCATTATACCGCTGAGATCAGCCTGATTGATCTGAATGACAACCTGTCAGTCCCCCGTCAATTGCCGTTTGTAACCCGCAAAAACGCTACACCTGTCACCGCCAAACTGGATGCCCCGCCGGAGGTATTCACCACGTCCAGTGCCGCCGTCATTCGATGGACAACCGATCTGGCCTGTGATGCCCGCCTGCTGATCCATCAAACACCCCAACTCGAACTCTCGGGGAATCGGCATTTCGATAACCACATCGATCAAACCCATCTGGTGATCATCCCTCAACTCCAGAACAAATCACTCTATTATATTCAGCCCCAGGGCTACAACTTCAAAGAACAGCGTATCCTGGAAGGCCGCATCGATACTATCCGAATCAAATCCACCTCCGATCAGTCCGGATTTGTGATCCAGCCTTTCGCCGCTTATACGGCCGATAGTTTCATGATTATCCAATGGAGTACGCATTCGATGACCCAAAGCTCCATCGAGTTCTACCCTAAAGAGGATACGGCCGCCCGGATCGAACTATCCAATGACGAAATGCGGCAGAATCACTCCATTCCTCTCATGGAACTGGTCCCTCAGACCTCTTATGTGATTACCGTGCAATCCTCCGATTATGCCGGCCGATCATCGAGTTTTACCTTCACCCAATCGACCCTTGGCCCCGCATTCAAAGACCAGTCCGCCCCGGATCCGGTCCCTCGAGTCGATCTGTCATGGGACAGCAGCGGATGCTTCATTGTGAACTGGGAAGTCAGTCCATCCCCTGACCTCTTATACTACATTGTTTTTCGAAAAACCGACCAGACAGAAAAACTCTGGATGTCAAACATCCGAACCACCACCCTCCTGGATGACGACCTGATCCCGGAAACCCTCTATCAATACGGAGTCGGTGCAGTCGACTGGTTCGGCAATACCAGCCCGATCGTCTATACCCAAAGCGCCACCGGGATCGGAGCAGACTCCGACCCGGCCGATACTCCTCCATGGACGGCCACGTTTTCACCCAATCCATGCTCGGATTGGATCTCCCTCAACTTGAACCGCTTTTTACCTCAAGCAAGCGAGCTCTCGGTTTACTCAATCCTAGGCCGGGTGATTTACCACAAAGCAATACGGTCCGATCGAATCATCATCCCCACCGCCGATTGGCCGGCCGGACTCTATCTGTATCGTATCCGGATACCCGATCAGGCCCATCTAACCGGAAAATTGATGGTTATCCATTAAGCGATCCTCCGCTACCGGATCGATAATCCCGATAATCACCTTGCTTTTCTTAAAAAAAAAATTATACTCCGATTATGGCTTATTATGAAGAAGCATTAATCGAACAATTACTAGCCCAATCCGACATTGTGGATGTGATCGGGCACTATCTGGCACTGCAGAAGCGGGGACAGAACTACCTCGCTCATTGTCCGTTCCATCAGGAAAAAACACCCTCCTTCACAGTCAGCAGTCAAAAACAGATTTTCCATTGTTTCGGATGCGGACTCGGCGGCGATGCTTTAAAATTCATTCAACTGAAAGACAAGCTGAGCTTCCCGGAAGCTGTGGAAAAACTGGCCGGAATGGTTCATTTTAATCTTCCGGAATCGACTGCCGCATCCCAGACCCCCCATTATCAAGAACTCTATCAATTATCGGAGTGGGCGGCCGAGCAGTATCACCGGCACTTAAGCGTCCACCGAAGCGCTCTGCAATCCTGGCTGTCACAGCGCCATTTGCTCCCGGTCACCCTTGACCTGTTCAAGATCGGTTATGCCCCTGAAAACTGGGATTTTTTATCCCGGCAGGTCCAAAACCATCCCAAGAACCTGCAGGGATTAGTCCAACTCGGACTGATCAGCCGGGGTAAAAACGGTCAATACTATGACCGCTTCCGGGATCGGATCATCTTCCCGATCCACAATCCCAAAGGAAAAATCATCGCCTTTGGCGGACGGATCATCCGGCAGGCCGCCGACCAGGCCAAATACCTCAATTCCCCCGAAACCCCGATTTTCCATAAAAGCGATACCCTGTTCGGTCTCTGGCACTCCCAGCAGGAAATCCGCCAGATGGAATGGCTCTATCTGGTGGAAGGGTATATGGATTACATTTCTCTCTATCAAGCCGGAATAAAAAATGTATTGGCGTCATTGGGAACCGCTCTGACACTCCAGCATGCCAAAAAAATCAAGACCTTGGTTAAACGCGCCTATATCATGTATGACAGCGATCCGGCCGGAATGAAGGCGGCCTATCGTGCCTCCGAAATCTTTTTGAACCTGGGAATCCCCCATCAGATCATTCTGCTGGAATCCAATGAAGATCCCGACAGCTTGGTCAACCGACGGGGAGTAGAAGCTATTCAGGAAAAACAATCTTCCGCGCTCGATCCCCTCGAGTTTCGCTGGAGCTATTTAAAAAAAAATATCTCACCCGACGATTCTGTCCGCTTGGTCCATACCATGATCGATTTTATCCGGAATATTCAGGAACCCATCCAGCGAGAGCTTTATCTGGATGAGGTAACTCGAATAACCGAGATTTCAAGAACCGCCCTGAGTGAGCGATTGAGCGGCACTCAAGGCGCCGGCCGGCCCCAACCGCTCACTCCCCGATCCGGAACGGTCAGGCCGGACGAGATGATGCTCCTCAAATTGATCCTTCTACGCCCTGCTCAATTTCTTCACCGTATCCGAAAAGATATCCCGCTGATCCTCTTCGAAACCCCTCTCATCAGTTCCACCATCCAAACCCTGTTCGACCTGGCCCTGATCCGCGACATTCAAACTCTGAGTCCTTCTCAATTAATCCATCATTTCGAAAATCCGGAACAGCTGAGCCTGATATCGAGTTTATCTTTAGAGGAACCGGATCAAGCGACCGAAGAGATTACCTATCACCAGTGTGTTCATTCCCTCAAAATCCGCTATCTTGACAAAGAGATAAAACGGGTTCAGGGGTTGATTAAAAAACAAGAACGTCAACAAAATTCCGACGAGATGGATCATCTGCTGCATAAATTCGAACAACTCATGAATAAAAAGAAGGAGATTCTCCATGAAAAAATGGGACAATGAACTGTTCATCCAGGAAGAGAGCCAGTTACTGATCATGGGTCCTCTGGCCGGAACCCCTGATTTTCTCAAGGAATTCGAAGACGAACAAGGGATTATCCGTCAGCCGGTAACCCGCCGCCGCAGCTATTTAATGAACCATTGGTCGCACATCAATCTGGCCAGAGCCAAGCGAACCATGCATGTCAAAGAACCCCAGATGGAGAATCCCGGGCATTGTTTTTTCTGTGCCGGAGGAGAGTCCCAGACGCCCCGCCATGCTGTGACCGGCGGAGATTATCTGCGAATCCCCGAGACCGGTTCATGGCAGTTGCGCTGCTTTAATAATCTCTATCCCTGGATGGAAGACCATTTGAATATTGTTGAGACACCCCGCCACAAGATCAGCCTTCAGGAACTCGATCTGGAAGAAGAAAAACGGGTCATCCGTTGCGCGGCCAAAGTGATCGGTGAAATGGAACAGCGAAAGCTCTATCCGGTTTTTTTCCGGAATCAGGGCTATGGAGCATCCATCAGCCACTATCACTGGCAAATCGGCGCCCTCCCACATATCCCTTCCCTGGTCGCCGAAGAGATCCAGCGGGCGGAACAGTTCCACCGGCAATTCGATCTATCGCTGTTTGACGCCATCATCGAGTCGGAACTCGATCGACAGGAACGGGTTATACTGGATTCACCGGACGTCCTGGTCGTTACCGCCTTTGCTCCCCGCACCCGCTTTGAACTACTTCTGATCCCCAAATTCCAACTGGATTCCCTCTCGCAGGCCTCCCCATCCCAGCTGGACAGCCTCTCCTTCCACCTGGTGGAAACCCTCAAACTACTCTATGCCAAAGCCGGCACCGATACCATGAACATTATCGTGCATCAGCTAACCGGACATCCCCAC
>JAGOEH010000085.1 GCA_017997825.1 Candidatus Delongbacteria bacterium
CCTCTCAACCCCCAAAAACTAAAGCATTATTCTCAAGTCTATGAAAAAAATATATACTAATCCGTGATCAGCATTTTTTTTGAACCAAACATGACATATATTTTTTATCACTTCCACTAATATGGTTCTTCAGCCAGTCACTCAGGAAAAGCATAACATCGATCGTCAAGCCGGCCTTCCCTTTCTGATACTGATCATTCAATTGGGTCACTTTATCCACAAATCCCTGATGTTCTTTCTTGTGAGCCGGCGCATCCTGATACTTATACAGATCGAAATAGCGCTCTTCGGTCGCAAAATGGGTTTTGGTATAGGTAATCATCTCCCGTATGATCGTTCCAAGAACATCTTTCCCTTTTCCCTGATGCATAGCATCATTCAGATCGTTGATCAGGGCAATCAGCTTTTGGTGCTGCAGATCAATTTCCTGAATTTTAACGCTCAGACTTTCATTCCATTCGATCAAAGCCATGATCATCTCCTCCCGCCGGTTAATCACTTAAACAGTCTATACTCCGAATCCGGTTCATACACGTTCCATTGGACCAACTTTTAAACACGATGATCATTGATCGGTTCCATGCTTTTTGACCCGATCGGTCCGGAGAAACTGCAATCGCCGGTATAATATGATACCGTATATCCCGGCCTGAACCCATAGTACCAGCCAGTAATGAAGATTGTGTCCCACCGACGCCCCCATCAGAGTCATTGATTGATAGGATGCCATGATAAAATAGCTCGGCAGAGTATAACTGATGACCTTGATGACCAGCGGCAGTGTATAAAAGGGCCAGGAAAATCCGCACAACAGAAAAACAGGTACTGAGGTAATCGCCAGAATTTGCAGGGCTTGGATTTTATTTTGAAAAAATGAACCGATCAGGAATCCGATTTCAATCACCACCAACAAAAACGGAATCATCGCCAGGATCAGCTCCAGCCAATCGGCGGCCATGGTCAATCCCATCACCGGCATCACCACCGCAGCCGTAAAAATATAGTAGACCCCGAAAAATATCAGATAGGGAGCGGATTTTCCAATTATCAGGCGAACCGGATTGTTTTGGGCTGCAGCCATCAAATCGGGCAGGGTGGATTCCTGATTCTCCTTGGCCATCGATTCGGCCGTGGCCATCAGCAGCAGTTGCTGGATAATAAGGAGAAACAATCCGATCAGGATAAAATTGGCATACCCATACCCCGGATTGGAGATCGGATTGATCTGAGTTGTAATCGGTAAAGCCCGTGAAACCGCCGCTTTCTGATTGGCGCCCTGAACCATCCAGTTCCCGGCACCAATGACGGTATTGAGATACTGAATAATCTGATTGACCCGCTTGGATGCCTCATTATTCACCATCATACAGGCGGAATTATCAGCCAGCGGGATGGTAATCGACTCTCCCTTTTTTATCCGGTCTTCACTCTTGGCCGGAATGATCAGATAAGCGTCGATCCGCTGACGATGGATAGCCTCAATCGCTTCCGGCTCAGTGGCATAGGGATGGATTTTCAGTACCGGATCGGCTTTCATCTGCCGGAGCATCAAGCGTGAAAATGAGGTATGATCCGCATCGATCACACCCAGTTTGAGAGAATGAATCACATTGTTCCGGTAAACGGTTCCATAAAAGAAAAGATAGAATACCGGAGCCAGCAGCACAATTAAAAACAGGTTCCGGTCATGGATGATACGGCGGATCTCTCTGACCATCACCGTCTCCCGGATGGAATCGATTACCGCTCTCATACCGTTTTCTCCAGCGATATCCGTGTCAGGCGCCGGAACAATCCATAAACGATCAATCCGGGAATCAGCGCCACCATCATCATTCGAACCAGATTCGGCAATAGATACGGCCAGGGACTCCCCTGCAGATAGATCTGGATGAACAACGGCAAATAATGGGTGCTGGGCATGATCATCGCAAACAGATAATGGATGATCGGAAGCTCGGTCAATGGAAAAGTATAACCGGAAAAAGCAAAGGCCGGGGCAGTAATGAAAATCCCGGCTTCGGTCGCCATCTGGGATTGCTTGAAGAGAATCGAGATTACAAGCCCCAGCAAAATGCAACTGAGTATAAAAAACTCCCAACTTAGCCAAAAGATCAGAATATTCCCCCGCAGCGGGATGGCATACAATGGAAACACCAGGGCGGCCATAACAATCCCCCAGCCGGACATCATACTGAACAGCCAACCGGTTTTCCCGATTAGAACGGGAATGAATCGCCCGTGAGACAGCCGAATCAGCTCGGACAGGGTATTGTGTTCGACTTCCCGATTGATCAAGGTTACCGTCAGCAAAATGATCAGCATCTGGAATAGGGTCACGATGACGCCGGGGGGCAAGTAAACCTGATAGTTGAAGGCAGGATTGAAGAGATTATGGGTATAAAGCCGGATCAGGGGCGTCTGGCTCCGGGTAAAGGCCATCTCGTGCCGGAGCTTGGATCTCAGGCCGGCTGCTATCTGGTTGGAAAGGGTCAACACGGTTTCCAGCACCCCCTTCTGCACCAGTTTCCCGATCAGCAGATTGGCGCCATAGCTGTATACCTGAACCACCGGTTGCTTCAGTTGCTTGAGTTCTTTCTCGAACCCTCCGGGAATAACAATAATGACAAAGGCTTGATGGGATTTCATCCGCTCCACGGCTTGGTCGTAATTCTCAGTCCGGTACCGAATATCCAGGTAGCGGTGCTGATTCAGCCAACGGATCAGCCGGCGGGATGTCGAGGATTGATCATGATCGACCACCACGGTCGGAAGTTCGGTCACGGAGCCGGATCCATAAATACTGAAGATCAATCCGATCAGAATAAGGGGAACCAGGATCGATCCGAGCAGATAGAGACGATTCCCGCAGATCCGTTTCCATTCCCGTCGGAGGAGTTGATAGCTGTCATTCCACATTCTTTATCCAGGTAAAGGCTGTCGATCAGGGTAAACTATTATGGCAGACGAATACGGGCGCTCATCCCGGGACGCAGTCCGGGAATCGGCTGAACAGGTCGAAGATGTATCTCGAACGATTTAAGGTCGAAACTGCCCTGTTCATTGGTGGCCTTGCGGGTAGCGAAATCGGCCAGCGGGCTGATGAAACTGACTGTAAATAGGTAAGAAGCCTCTCCGATGGCCGGGATCGTCACCTGAAACTCGCGAGATTTCTGAAAGAGGGACATCAAGGTTTCAGGAATGTAAACCACCGCCCAGATATCGGACAGATCCAGAATCGAGATGACAGGATACCCGGCGGCGAGAATTTCGCCGGGATCGATCAGTATGTTGTCGATTTCCCCGGCTTGAAAGGATTTGATTTCGATCTCATCCACATAGGCCTGAGTTTCCTGGAGAATTTGACAGGCGCGTTCATAATTCCCTTGGGCGGCCAAAATCTCTTCTTTACGAGCGCCTTCCAGGGCCATTTCCCATTTTTGTTTGGCGGCCAGCATCTGGGCCCGGGCAGCTCGATGCTTGAATTCTACCTCATCCATCGATTGACGGGAAATCACCTGATCCTGGAATAACTGCTGAAATCGGCCAAAGGTTTTTTCAGCGAATTCGGACTGGGCCCGGGCCGATTCATAAACCTCAAATGCGGCCTTGACATCCTGCCGACGGGCTCCCTTCATGGCCATATCAAGCAATGCCCCGGCCGATTTGACCGCCGCCCGGGCCTGCTCATACTTGGCCATGATCTCCGGCGCAACCAACCGCGCCAAAACCTGCCCCTTGGCAACCGGCTGCCCTTCCCGAACCAGTATGGTATCGATCCGTCCCGGAACTTTGGAACTGACATCAATCTGAGTGGCATCGATCTCTCCGGTCAATACCTGATGACCCTTCCCCCAGTGCTGAACCAGAATGGCCACCAGAGAAATCCCCAATAAAACCATCGGAATATATAATAATCGCTTTCCTTTTACAAGATCGATCATGACTCTCCTCTCTTTCTACCGCTTGCGTCCTTGACCGCTATCCTATCCATCATCAAAATTCTGTTTTCCATCAAATCCACTCAGGCCAAAGCCTGGAATGCCAAACGATCCGCCATACCCGAATCCATTCGGTATTCTTGGGGATATCCTAAGTCCATTGAATTCATTCTGTTCTATTGATCCGGTAATAGATTCCGATCCGGTCCAACTGCCCGGTCAGAGCCATTAGTTCAGCCAGTTTCCGGTTATAAATGACCATTTCATTCAAGCGGCCAATCCGCACCCTGTCCAGAGTCAACTGAGCATCCTGTAATTCCAGCGCCGTCCCCAGACCGGTTTCAAATTTCTTTTCATGAAGCTTCAGATTCTCTAAAGCCAGTTGATGGGATTTCTGCATGGCCTGATGATTGGACCGGGCATTCAGCATTTCAGTATAGAGCTTTTCCACCAACAGGGTCAGGTTATCCTTCAGTTCCTGATGTTTAAAATCAAGATATGAAATCATGGCCTGATTGCTTTTATGCTGAATCAGCTTATCCACGCCATGTAAAAAATCCCATTTCATCCCGATCCCGATCGTCCATTCCGGTTCCAGGGTCGACAGATCCTGCTGAAACAGTTCGTAGGAACCGAAACCGTAAAACTGAGGCAATCCGTCGGCCCAATCGATCCGTTTTTTGGCGGCCAGTTTCTGTCGGGTCAGTTCCAGCGTGATCAGGTTGGATTGATCATGCTCGAGTTTCTGCATAAAAAATTCCATTGAGGGCACTGAATCAGGAATATGCAGCGAGTCCTCAAAAACATCATAATCCCGGTGAATCTTGTTTTTAAGAAGATGAAGGGCGACCCGGAACCGATGATGGGTGGTAAGGGTATCGGCGGCGGCAATTTCAAGCGCTGATTCGATTTTCAGAAATTCCACTCTGGCCATGACCCCCTGCTCCATCATCTTGAGAGCATGATCCCGATGCTGCCGCAAATTCAGCCAACCGGAACGTTTCACCTGGCAGACCTTATCCAGCAACTGAACGGTAAAGTAGAGATCCACCACCTCGCTCATAATCTTTTGCTGCTGAATGGAACGCTCTTGTCCGGCAATTTTCTCATCTAATTTGCTGATCGAATAGGCGGATAGAATTTTACCCCAGGTCCATAAGGGTTGAACCAGGGTCAGTTGTCCGGACCAGTAGTGACGATCTTTGATGGTTTCCTGAAACAGGGGAATCCGTTGGTCCAGCCCCGATAACGATTGCTGGATGAGTTGAGCCTTCTGATCATCAGTCAGAAACCGGCCGGTATTCAGAAAGGTATAGAGATTACTGAACTCTGCAGTATTGGATGCCTGCAACTGCATCATGGCGGTTCGGATCGGGTTCAGATCGATCACAATGGGCTGATCCAGCCGCAACCATCGGACACTGGCCTGGAAAGAGGGGAAAAAATTGAGAAGGGATAAATGAGACTGCTGTCGGGCGGATTCAGAACGGCATGCCTCAGCTCTGATTCCGGGATGATTCTCAAGGGCCGACCGCAACGCTTGATCCAGGGTCAGTCCCTGTCCAACCATCATTCCACACAGCATCACTAAAATCAAACCAATCCGGGTCATACGCATCATGTTACTCCATCATCGTGTTAGCAGGGACTATTGCTCGAATCCCCAAATTCACCGGAGTATACAAAAATCTGAACGGAATGTCAAATTAAAATTCTCCATTGGGACTTTAAAAATGGAGAAACAATATACACACCACCATCATCTATTTTAACAGGGTCAGTTTCAACAACCTGATCCGATTTCCGGCTTTCAGACGGCATAGATAAATTCCGGATGGAAGCGGGTTGCCCGTTTGGTCGAGGCCGTTCCAGGTGATGGTGTGATGGCCGGCGTTGACCCTGTCATCAATTAAGCGGATCCGCAGGCGGCCGGTCAGGTCGAGAATGTCCATCATGACCCGATCAGGCTGAGATAACTGGTAGTCGATGGTTGTAGCCAGGTTGAACGGATTGGGATAATTGGGATAAAGATTGAATTCACCGGACCGGGGACCGGTTGATTCCGACAAATCGGTTAAAAGAAACGGAGTTGAAAAGGGAGACGAGTTCCCCAGGGTATCCATGGCGGTAGCCGTCAGACAGGGGCCCGTGAAACTTCCCTCCCAGATCCAGTGTCCATTGGGATCGGATTCGGTCGTTCCCAGATAGGTTTTCCCCTGTCCGGCATCATCTTCAAAGATTTCAATCCATCGGCTGCCCGGATGAGCAAACCCCTCGACTACGGGCGGTTGGAGAGAAACATTCTGGATAACCGGCGGCTGCATGTCGTGGTTGGCCCCTGATTTCAGGATGATCCCCCCGCTGTCGTTGGAGGTGATACTGTTCTGAATCATGGCAATTCCGCTCACGGAATCCCCGATCAGCTCAATCCCATAGCTCCCGTTGTTCATAATGGTATTGCCGAAAAGGGTATCATTGAGAGCCAGATTCATAACCCTGATACCGGCTTCATCATTGGCTATAGGAAACTGGCTTCCCGGAACCGGTACAAAAAAATTCTCCAACACCAGATTGTCTTTGGAATAGTTACTGATCACCATGCCGCACCGATTGCCCGAAAACCAGTTTTGAATGAACCGGTTGGCCACTCCGCTGAAATGAGCACCGTAGTAGCCATTTCCCAAATCGATCGTCCCGGAGGGATCAGTGCCGCATCGATTCATGACGAACTCATTATAGGCCGTCGAATCCCCGACCGTACCAATTCCACTCCATCCGTTTCCGGACACCACATTCCCTATTACACGGTTATACCGGGCTCCATCTTCGATCCTGAGCCCGTGACATAAGTTGGACAGGGTATCCATCCCGGTAAAATCCAACCCGATCCAGTTCCCCTCCACCGTATTGGAATCGGTCCCGTTACCGTTAATAATCATACCGTATCCATTGCCGCTGATAATATTCATTTGGTCTATCCGGTTATGACAGGCCATACCGGAAATCCTCACCCCTCCCGCCTGAGTGCCCACTTGGTTTATCCCGGTCACATCCGGCCCGATCAGATTTCTAAGAACGCGGTTATACCAGGTATTAATTCCATCGATCTGAATGCCGTATCCGGCATTTCCGGAAACCAGATTCATCCCGGCTTCAGTTCCGTCACCCACCCGGTTATAAGTCGAACCGCAGGTAATCCAGATACCGTGTTCACCATTGGGGACCGCGGTGATTCCATCCGGAGCAACCCCGACATAGTTATTGACAATCCGATTGGAATGGGCCTGATAGATGTCAAGTCCATGAACTTCATTTCCGGAGATACAGTTTCTGCCGTATTCCAGATCCAATCCGATCGAATTCATATTGGCCCCATGATCTATGATGATTCCGACATAGTTGGGAATTACCGCCGCCCCCTCGGGAGTGATCCCGATATGACAGGAATGAACGATATTTTCAAAGGCTGCACTACCCTCCATGGTAATGGCGGATGTGGAAAATCCACAGATTGAAAGCGAGGAAACCAGGTTGAATGAACTGACAATATGCAATCCGATCACCCCGGCTCCGGCCGCGCGACCGTCCAGCATAATCTCAGGCCCATCATTGAATTCCCCGACGCTGATCGATTGAGAAAGCCCATCGATCAAGGTATATGAATTATCGATCATCGGAAGTTGGGAATTGACGGAAATGGTCCAGTATAGCCCATTGAAACCCGGATCGGCAATCGGTATCTGAAAATTGACCGTATCCTCCCCCGGATTATCTGACGCCGACTGAAGCGCCCATCGAAACGATCCGTCCCAGCCGTCATCCTCCGTATTCGTCACCACGTAAGTAGCGGAATGGGAAAGACTGATCCATACCCAAACCAATACCAATCCTAACCACACCTTTTTTTTCATTGATCACACCCCTTTCAATTCATTCAATCATTAAATCCGACCCTGACTATTTCAACCTTAAAATGGTTCGGATCATCACACCATCCGCCGACTGCAGCCGGCATAGATAAATCCCGCTGCAGACCCTGAATCCGGATTCATTTTTCCCGTCCCACTTTACACAATAGCGGCCCGGAGCCCGATTGCGGTCTTCGATCAGTCTGATCGGCCGCCCCAGCATATCAAAAATCTCGATCCGAATCGGGCCGGCAGCCGTCACCTGATACTCAATAGTCAGATTCTCTTCAAACGGATTGGGATAGCAATGGAACTCAAATCCCGTCGGGGATAGATCATCCGTGACGGCCGGTTCCGAAACGCCGACCGGATTGATCAGATTCATTCCTTTCGGATAACGGACCTGGCCGGATTGATCCGCCAGGGTAAAATAGATCTGTGAGCCGGAAGAATCATACATGCCCAGATCGGTCCAGCTGACCAGATAATTCCCATTTCCATAGGCGATATCCGGGGTAATTTGTTCTCCGGTGCCGGTGGAGAGCTCAATTTCTGAAACGGCATCAAACCTCCAGCTCCCATAAAGATCGGAATTGGTAACAATATAATCCTCCACCAGTTTGGTATTCCGATTATCGAACCATCCGATCATACAGGAAGCTGAATCGGCGGCGGTAATCCGAGGTTGGTATTGATCTTCGGTCGCTTTGCAGATCGAAAGATCGGGATTACCAATCAATTGACCGATCGGTGAGACTACAGCCCCCAAAATGTCAAATCCGGGTTTGAAATCCTTCTCGTCCAGAGCGATATTACGGTCATCCGACCACACCACCCGGTAATGATGACCGTCAAATGCGACGGCGGGATTAAGCTGGGTGGAGAGTACGGACGAAATCATGAATCCGTCCGGATCGAGCAATTGATTGGCACGCGAAATCCGTCCTCCATAAATAGTACAAATCCTGGTCGTATCGCCGGAATGACGATCATCCGACCATACCACCAGCACCTGATCCGGGGTAGCGGCAACGGAAGGACTGAATCGGGCCGAGGTGTGGTGACATATGGCTCGTCCACCGGGAAACAGAACCTCCCCATTGGGTTTAATGCAATTATAATAGATCTCCGATCGGTAACCCGATTCCGGCATCAGTTCGGTCCAGACCACCACGTATTGATCGCCATTGAAAACACAATCCCCCAGATATTGGAATTGAAGATTACTACAAATCACAAAACCGTGAGGATCCGAAACCGTACCGTCGGCATTCAGCAGGGTGCCGTAAACATCCCCCGGATTATCCGGTAAACCCCGGGTATCAGTCCAGCTCAATAATAAATTTCCAGATCCGGGGCGGAGGTTCAGATTTAAAACCATGCCGGGAACACGACATACGGCTCGGGCGGAATCGACATCAAATGTCCCGTCACAATCCACCCGATTGACATAAATCGTCGTTGAATCATCCAGTCCGCTTCCGCACCATGCCACCCGGAAAGCCTCTCCATCAAAGGCTACCGAAGGAGAATAATAAAACTCCCGGTTGGTTCGGGATGGGCGACCGGATGGAGAAACTGCTAATGACGTCATTCGGCCGGCGAATGATCGCCCGCACGGCGGGCCTATAATCCTTGAATTGATAATATCACGCAGTAACTGACTAAAATAGTAAAGCCCGGTATGATAGTGATAAGTAGCTTCTCCTTTCAACATCCTCCAGGCTAGCCGCTCTCCATAACAGGTGTATAAAAATACCTCCCAGAGATTGGGATGCGACACATAAAACATTCCTCCAGTCTGACAAAAGTGCTGACTGATAAAATTCTCCAACTGGACACCGGTGAAGGGTGTCGATTTGGGCATCATGCTTAACGCCGCCTGGTCTCCATATCCATGGGCAAAAATAGCCAGCGCCGCTGCCTCCGGATCCGACATAGCCGAAATCAGCATCGGAATCGTCGCATCCCGGGTAACAATTACAGGATGGTATCCTGCCGCCAGAAGACGATGCGCCAGGATGTGGAACATAACCTGATACATAGAGGAATAATAAGGATCCGTCAGATTTTGAAACAGATCTCCCTCAACAATATAAGCTTTTTGTGGACATGGAATCGGAATTTCAGCCGGCCGTGAATCACGGGATTTGCAGATAGAAGTCTCGATCCAGACCGAGCATCGGCCGGTTTGCGGCAGATCCTGAAGCTGACTGACCGAATCGGTGAAAAACAACATCTTGACATTCCTGGTTTCATTATTCATGAAAAACAAAGTGGTTTCCGGATGCACAAATCTCCAGCCCCGTTGTTTCGATTCGGTATGAAATCCCCCCCCCAATTTAACCTTCCCATGATCCATCCCGTTATAATGGATGGAGATCCGAATCGTATCACACCCCCACCGGATGACCGATGGTGGGGAATAGAATGATGTTATAGTGGCATTCTCGGCGATCACTCTCACATACTTGGTTTTATAATCGATATATCCATCCGAATTGGTAATTTTTAATTGGACTTGGTAAGCATCATTCGCTGTCGAATAACGATGAGTCGGATTTTGAATATTGCTGGTTCCCCCATCGCCGAAATTCCATTCCCATTGAGTAATCCGGCAGGTTGGACTCCCGGGTTGAATCGAGGCATCTAAAAACTTGACATCCTGACCGGTACACACATAATAAGTAATCTTTGGACTCATAGCATATAATGAATCCCATTCCTCCAACGAATCGCGGCAATCCTCAATCTTAAAATCAGCGGTAGGAGGAGCACACGGCAATACCTCAATACAGCCTTCCACTATGTACCATGAACTCAGCTCTCCCGAATTGCTCTTGACCTGAAGCGAAACCGTACGGGACCCGGCCTGTTCATAAACAAACGTAACCGATTTGGAAGCCGTGGTATGAACCCGCCCGTCACCGAAATTCCAGGTTCGCTCCACAATCCGGCAATCAATTCCGGGAACGGAACTGATCGTCGATTGATCCGTTAGCGTTATATTCTGTCCGATCTGGAAGGTATCCCCAGGGCATTCAAAATAAGCTTGGGGTGGACCGCAGCAACGGACCAGCGTGATCGTTCGGCTGATCATGGCGGTATCCCCGGCACAGTTGGTCACCGTCAGGGTGATCGTTTTCTCGTCATTGTGAATGCATTCCCCATAACAGTGCTGAATCTGCTGTCCCTCCTTGATGGTTCCATCGCCCAGATCCCAGACCCAGCGGGTCAGAAAACAGGTATCCCGTCCCTGACACCCCGATCCTTTATCCTGAATGGATTGATCATAGAACCGGATGGTATCTTCACAACAGATTCCTCCCAAAGCCACCGTCAGGGTATCAATCAGATACTCCAGCCTGAAATCGGCCCGGGGCTTGGGACAACATGCCACCACCTTGATGTATTCTTCGTGGGTTACGGTATGGCTATTATCCTCATTGTTGGTTACGGTAAGACTGACAGTATAACGGCCAATCGCTGAATAGGAATGAACCGGATTCTGTTGAGTACTGGAATTGCCATCCCCAAAACTCCATAACCAATCCGTAATCCGACAACCGGCTCCATTCTGTACCGATTGATCGGTGAACTGTACCTGCAGGGGAACGCACCCGGAATCTGGAACGGCGTTGAAGGAGGCCACGGGAGCAGGACATGGCGCTCCGGTGACTGTAATATAATCGACCCGGGCAAAGGTACTGGAAACCGAATTGACCAATGTCGCTTTCAGAATTACCGTATAGGTTCCGGGTTGAGCATAGGTATGAATCGGATGGGTTTCATTGCTGGTTCCTCCATCCCCAAAATTCCACTCATATCCCTGCAGACATCCGGGATGACAAACCGTGGTGGCATTGGTAAAATAAACCGCCAACGGAGCTTCCCCATTCAACGGCTCGGCGGTAAAATCAGCATTGACAAAATGCTGGGCCTCAACCATACTGAGCATGCTTAGCCAGATCATAATCCAACCTAATCGCTTATTAAGTATATTCATAGCTCCCCCTTGGAATACATACTAAAATCAGTATGTCTCAGGATTGTAATAACAAATACCATCTCACTATGAATTATAATTCAATCGAGATAATTGTCAAATATTTGATTTAATTTCAATTTTTTTTATAGGAAAACCTTCCACTTATCCACCTATCTCATCATTTCAGTAAAAGACATTTTATAATATGCCCCATAGAATAATGGCTATCACACGAATTAACCGGATCGACCGGGGAAACTGTACCTGATTGTTTGCAGGATTAAGGCTTCGATTGTAATAAGATTATCCGCTTTTAACGCAGCATTGCAGCCCCAAAATCGATGATAACTTAAAAAATATAATCCGTTGAAAGGAAATTGGATTTCCGGTTACGGACAATCCGGCGGATCATGGCTGTATTGGCCGGAGTATCTTTGGCGGCGACCAGGGTCCGGATCGAGAAAACCCTCAAGGCATCTGAAACAGAAAGAGTCCCTTCGGCCGAATCCTTTCGTCCGGTAAAGGGAAACGAATCAGGACCGCGTTGACACTGAGAATTGATATTCAATCGACAAACCTGGTTGACCAGAGGATCGATCAGTTTGGCCAGGGTTTCATCATCATTACAGAAAATAGCGGCTTGTTGACCATAATCGGAATTGACGATATACTCGATCGGTTCCTCCAAGGAGTCGAACGGCACGATCGGAATTACCGGACCGAACTGTTCTTCATGATAGAGCCTCATTTCAGGAGCAATCGGATAGACAACAGCCGGTTGGTAAAAGGTATGCCGGATCGAACCGCCGAAAGCATTGAGAATTGAAGCTCCTTTTGAAAGGGCATCATCGACCAGTTCCTTCATCTGTTCCGGTTTACCCGGTTCAGGCAACGGGGTGATCTTGACATCCTTTTCCCAGGGCATACCGCATTTCAGAGAATCGACTCCCCTGACAAACTGTTCCAGAAACCGTTCCGCAATCATCCGATGGACAAACAGGATTTTGAGTGCTGTGCAGCGTTGGCCATTGAAAGAAAGAGCGCCCAGCAAGCATTCCTTGACCGTCAATTCCAAATTGGAATCCGGAAGAATGACGGCTGGATTTTTAGCCCCCAATCCCAACACACTTTTCAAGCGATTGGG
>JAGOEH010000002.1 GCA_017997825.1 Candidatus Delongbacteria bacterium
ACCCTGCGTCATTACGTAGGGTTCGGCGAATAGCTGGAAATATCCGATGATGGTCATAATGTCCACCAGCAGCGTAGTCGGTGCCAGCTGGGGAATGGTAATATAAATCTGCTGTTGCAGCCATCCTGCTCCGTCCAAACCGGCAGCTTCATACAACTGATCGGGAATGGACTGTAAGCCGGCCAGATAAATCATCATATAGAATCCGAAATTTTTCCAGACACTAAGAATAATCAGGGCCGGCATGGCCCAATGGGGATCACCCAGCCAGTCGACTGCATTAATCCCTAAAAATGACAGCATGTAATTGATCACACCGAATCGGGGATGATAGAGGTAACGCCATACCACCGATACGGCGACCAAGGTGGTGACAACCGGCATAAAAAAAGCCAACCGGAATCCGGCTTTACCCCACAGTATTCGGGAATTGACGGCCAGAGCGGCCGCCAAAGCGGCCAAAACGGTCAGTGGTCCGGCAATCAGTACAAAATAGCAGGTGTTGCCCAGAGATTTCCAAAAGAGAGGATCGGACAGCAAGCGGGTGTAATTCCCCAATCCGACGAACCGGGCAAACCGCCAGTTCGCCAGAGAATAGATGTCGAAATCGGTAAAACTCATGATCCAGGCAGCCAGGACCGGCAAAAAGAAAAACACTCCCAGAGTGGCCAGGGCCGGGGCCAAAAAAAAATAAACGGGATGATGGGCTCGCCGAAAAGACTTGATCGGCATGATTCTCCTCTATGGTTGGACAGGGTTGATCATTACTCGGCCGGAATCAGGCCGCGTTCCAGTAAGTAGCGCCGCTTTTCCAGCAGATAATCGATATCCCGATTCAGTTCCGGGATCATATCCGGCAGGTCGATACGCTCAAAGATGACACGATCCAAATGCTCCTGCATCTTGATCGCCGTCATTTCCCATTCTGCAATTTTGGGGGATGGCGCTACCGATTCCAGCTGATGATAAAAAGGAAGCATAATCGAATCATGGGTAATGCCGGCTTTTTGCCAGGCTGATTTGACTGCCGGCAGATCCTGGGTCAACCGGTAAAATTCCGCCTGGGTTTCGGATCGGGTCAGGTATTCTATAAAACGCCAGGCCTCGGCCGGGTATCGGGTGGATTTAAACATCACCAGACTGGAACCACCTGCCGTCGAGAATCGCCGGGATTCTCCCGGTAACATGGCGGTTGACCAACGTCCCTCCAGCTTGGGAATCCGGTTTCGAATTTCGCCGACATTCCACGGCCCCGTCACCATCCAGGCAAAATACCCCTCTTCAAATCCTTGATAAATATTGGTAATGCGAGTCATGTCCCGAGGGGCCAGCCCCTGTTTGAAAAACTGAATATAAAGGGTAAGTGCCCTGATGGTAGCCGGATCATCGAAGGCCCCCCATTGGTTTTGTTCCTTGAGCAGCGATCCTCCATAATGAAGAATCATCAGAGCCGGTATCTGCCAATCCCCGTGAACCAGCGAAAAGAAAGCACTGTAACGATCAGGATAGCGATGCTTGATGGCTTGCGATACCTCCAGCCATCCCTGCCAGGTTTCCGGCGCTTGCAAGTACCCAACCTCCTTCAAAATATCGGTCCGGTAAAACACCAGCCGTGTATCCACATACCATGGAATTCCCCATACCTGTCCTCCCATTCGGTTGGTCTCCCAAATACCCTGAAAAAATTGATCCGGATCAATGACGCCGGATTGTTGTATCATCGAATCCAGCGCATATAATGAACCAATGGCCTGGAACTCCGGGATCCAAGTGTTACCCAATTGACATATATCCGGAGTGGAATTGCCGGCAAAGGCCGTCAACAACTTCTCATGCGACGCCGACCACGGAATAGCCTGAACCTCGACCTCGATTCCCGGATTCATCCGCTGAAATCCGGGGATCATCTCCTCAACCTTTTCCCCTTCAAATCCCATGGCCCAGAATGTCAGCCGGATTTTTGACGAGGAATCAGACCATGAATCTAAATTATTTGTGCAGACGCCCCCGATCATTCCCACTACCATAACAAGATATATCAATCGTAATCGAACCGCCCCCTCTCCCCGTAATCTCCATCGTATGCGCCGTTTTTCCATGTCCATCCTCATCTGATGCCAAGCCACCCAATCGACCTTTTCATGGTTTTCCAATCCGATTAGGTTATCCGGCTCTTTTATTAGATGTGTTCCGGTTTCAACCGGTGTCTAAATAATTTGTTCCCCAGGATAATCCATCTCAACGAGGACTAATAAAACCATTTAGACAACACAGATCAAGGAAGATTTTACCGCGCAGATTGTAATATATCTCATTTTTCGGGTTTGTCAACCCTATAATTCAAAACCGGCATCATTAAACCAAAAGAGCAAAGCGCTGAGGTGTGTTTTTTGGCCGATTCGGCCATGGGAGCGTGAGATCCGGTTTCAATCCGGATCTCACACGTACCGGTATCGGAATCCGTTGTTGAGCAGCGGATTAATATGGATCAACGACCACCAATCTCAAGCATGGGATGGTGGCAAAGGATATCCGCTTACCGAAGAGAATGTCTTGCGTCCGTCCGATCCGGTTCCGGTTTAACTGGTTTGCCGGAATTTAGCGCTGAGGGCCAGGATTCCGCCCAACAGAGAGACTCCGGCGGCCGCCAAAAAGGCGGTTTGATAAGTGAACATGGCTCCGATGCGAGGGCCGAATACCCCGGCCAGGCTGAAGGCGCTGAACAGGATGCCGTAATTGACGCTGATGTTTTTACTTCCGAAAGAATCGGCGCAATAGGAGGGAAATATACCCAGATAGCCGCCGAAACACAAACCGACCAGGATGAACGCCAGGGTCAGACTGATGATATGGCCTGCCACCCATGGCAGAGAGATCATGACGAGAGTTGTGATCAGGAACATGGAGCCTAGGGCTTCGAGCCGTCCCAGTTTATCGGAAATGGCCCCCCACAGGACCCGTCCCAGGGCATTGGCCAACGCCAGGATTCCCACAATGGTGGCCGCCATGGCCGGAGCGGCCTGAGCCAGCTCCTGGGCAATCGGAGAAGCTTGGCTGATCAGCATTAATCCGGAAAAGGTTCCGAAGGCATACAGCAGAAACATGAACCAGAATTTACTTTTTTTCAGCATTTCCCGCCAGGTGATATCCGCCGCCATGGGTCTTGCACCCGGCTTACTTCGGTTGAAACCGGCCGGAGAATAATCCTTGGGAGGACTGGAAATAAAATAAGCCGCGGCCAGCATTACCACTAGAAAAGCCAGCCCCATGACCTTAAAGGTTCCCATCAATCCCAGACCGGGCGAATCCAGTAACGCTTGGGCCAACGGAGCCAGAACCAGAGGACCTCCGCCCAGAGCCCCCACCACCAAGCCGGAAGAGAGTCCGCGTTTATCCGGAAACCATTTAACCACCGCCCCCACAATCGCGCCATAGGCTATCCCGCTGCCGATACCCATCATCAGACCATAGGTCAGATAGAGCGTGACCATATTCCAGCTGAAACCGGCCAAAAACACACCCAGGGCAAAAATAAGGCTGCCAACCATCACCACGGCCCGTGGGCCCTTCTGATCGGCAAATTTACCGCCCGTGATGGCTCCCAGCGGCAGGCAGGCGATGATCAATGAAAAAGCCAGCACCGACTGTTCACGGCTGCAACCGAAATGCGCCATGATAGGTTTGGCAAATACACTGGATGCATAAGCTGATCCCTGACACAAATTAGAAAACATACCGGCAATAATCACCAGCCAGCGGCGCTTGTCTGCGTCCACAGTATCCTCCTTTAGTTGGTGGGGGTTGGGGCTTGTATCAAGAGTCTATTAAACGATATGAATAGTTATACAATTTTTGGACTATTGTCAAGGCTAAAGATAAATTCGGTGAAAAAATTCCGGATCAGCTCCAGTCACTTTTATTCCGGGATCGATGGGGCCGAAACAGGCAGAGTGAAATAGAAGGTCGATCCCTTTCCGATCTGGCTCTCACACCAGATACGGCCGCCATGGCGTTCCACCATATCCCGGCACAATACCAGACCCAGTCCGGTCCCCCGTTCATCCGCCGTGCCGATAGTGGAATAATTTCCGTCCACTTTGAATATTCTAAGCAACCCATCCTGAGAAATCCCAATTCCGCTGTCCCGGATGGAGATCAAACTATCATGATTTTGGGGCCTGCCGTTGATCCAGACCGATTGTTCAGGATAACTGAATTTGATGGCGTTGGAGATGAGATTCTGAAGAATCAGCTGGATCATGTTCTGATCCGTCCAAACCATCATTCCGATCGGAACCTGATTCACCAAGGCAATATCTTTGGCGGCCGCCTGGGTTTTCAGATAAGTGAGGACTGTTTTTACCACTTGATAAAGATTGATCTCTCCCGGATTAAACTCAATTTTCCCCATTTGCAGCCTGGACCAGGTCAGGATATCCTCCAATAATTCCAATTGGCTTTTAGCCGCTTGATTGATCTCCTGACTGTACAATCGGATCTTTTCACGGGGCAGGGTTTCCGATTCCCGGTATAGCATTTCGGTCAGTCCCAGAAATGCGGTAAAGGGACTGCGAAGATCGTGGGAAATGATGGAAAACAGTTTATCCTTATTGGACAGGGTCATTTTAAGCGCGTCCTGAGAACGTTCCAACTGCTCTTTTTGCTGATTGATCAAATCGTTTTTTTCACTTAACAGCCGATGGGCTGTTTTTTTGGCTCGGTATCGGGTATAGACCCCTGCTACCAGTAGTAAAGACAATCCCAACAGGGTCAGGATAAACCACTGAAACCGCTTTTCATAAGCCTTTTCGCGGGTCAGATGGGCAATCTCATTTTCCCGGTGCTCCGTCTCGTACTGAATGTTGAGGGCGGAAATAAGCCGGTTTTTTTCAAGATTAAGGATGGTATCCTGAATGGTCTGTACTTTTTTCCGGTATTCCAATGCTTCCCGATAGTGTCCCAGGGATTGATGGATTTCCGAAAGATACTGGTAACTATCCTTGATCCTGGGTTTGGCCTGGATCTCCTGAGCAATGGATAAGGCTTCTTCCAGTTCGGCGATCGCCAGCCAAAAGTTGCCAAGACGCCCATCCACGTATCCCATAGCATTCAAAGTCTCCGCATACCCGTTTTTCGTCCCCGGCAGATTCCGGTAAATTTCCCACGCCTTCTGATAAAATGTTCGAGCTTTGGCAAACTGAAGCTGGTCCCGATAAAGACTACCCAGATTGTAATAGGCAAAGGCAATACTGACGGGATTATTAACCTTCTCGCTGATTTGCAGACTTTCCGTAAGGTACTGTTCCGATTTCTGGAATTCAGCTTTTTTGGCATAGATAGAACCCAGTTTCGAGGTAATGATGGATCGGAAATTAAAATCCTGTTCCGAATCAGCCACATCCAGGGCCATTTCCAAATAAGACGCCGCCTGATCATAATCCTTCAGGTAGATAAAAACATCGGAAAGATTGGCCCGGGTTAGAGCCAGCGATCGTTTATTCCCTAAGGTCTCTTTCAGACGGAGGGATTCCAGATAGAATCGAATCGAGGTATCATAATTTCCAAGATAGTAATTAACGATCCCCAAATCATTCGCATTGATAGCCAATCGTTCCTTATCACCAATCTCCATAAAAACGGTATGGGATTTTAAATAGAATTCGAAGGCCCGGGTCAGGTTATCTTCATTGAAATAGTTTTGCCCCAAATAATTATAAACAATGCCCTCGCCGGTTCTGTTACGAATGGATTGATAGATATCCAAGGCTCTGAAATAGCAGAAACGTGCCGAATCAGCCCGTTTCCACTGGGCATGGTATTTGCCCATTTCTTTCTGGAGATCCGCTTCACCCTGAGGATAGCTGAGCGCTTTGGCAAGATTGATCCCCGTCTCGCCATAATGCCGGGCCAGACTTGAATCATCGCTCCGATAAGCATAAACCAATTGAATCAGGATATCGATCTTGTCTCGTCCCTGAACCTCATTCAGTCTTGATTCCAGGTTGCGAATCCGGGATTTGTCCAGCTTGACCTGAGTCATAGTCAGTAGGCTTTGCGCCGGCAACCACGACGAAAATATCAGATAAATCCATAGAAACTTTTTCATGATAATCGAGACCCGATCAGGGTTAAGTTTAATGATCCGGCCAATCATCGAGGATTAATCGATCGGCGGCCGCATCATCCAAACGGATTGTTTTTACTATTAAACACGATCCTTGATTCTAAAATAAAATAAATCAGCAGGATTGTCAACTATTAATCCGTTCATTCCGAAAACCGGTTCGGATCAATCTGCTACACTCTTGAGCTGTTTGTAAAAACCATCTTGACAGCCGGGCAAAAAAATTGTATGGTCAAATCATGAACCGTTCTATGTTTAAAACCGGCAAAGCCATCATCCCCATCCTGTCGGTCTGTTTGCTGATTCTGATCGGGATCGTTCGGTTCCATCAATCGATGAAACCTCAATCCCATCGGTTGTACTGGGAAAAATATGATACCCTGGTTGAAATTATTTTTTTCAGCCGGCGCCGAGACTCGGTCGATGAAACCATACTCCAGCACCATATTGAACAGCAGTTGGACGAATTGAACCTGGTTTTTTCGGTTTATGACACCCAAAGCGTAGTATCCACGCTTAACCGAACCCAGTCCGATCGGGCGGTTATTCCCCCCTGTCTGGCTAAGGTTATCCATCAGTCGCTGACTCTGAACCATCAAACCGGAGGGATGTTCGACATTACTGTCCGGCCGTTGGTTAAGCTATGGAACTTCAGGCAAGCCAAAATTCCCGATTCTCTGGATATCGTCCGTATTCTGGAAACTATTGGGAGCCGATATCTGGAAATCAAGAACGATACTCTGATTTACCGTCGATCGGGTATTCAGCTCGATCTGGGTGCGATTTCCAAAGGATTTATTATCGATTCAATTGCTCACTATCTGGCACATTATCCGGGAATTTCAGCCGGACTGGTCAATATCGGAGGAGATATTGCCACCTTCGGCTCCAAACCGGTCGATCAGGGATTATGGTCCGTCGGAATTCAAAATCCGCGGGCGACCGACCGGATCTGGAAAACTCTTTCCATTGAGTCGGGCCAGGCTGTCACCACCAGCGGCGACTATTTTCGCTTCTTTACCGGTCCGGATGGCCGTCGGTATTCCCATATCATCAATCCTCTGACTGGATATCCCACCCTCCATCATCTGATCAGCGTCACCATCCTGGCCCCGAATGCTATGCTTGCCGATGGACTCTCCACCAGCGTCTTCGTGCTCGGACGGGATCCAGGGATCCAATTCCTAAAAACCCACTACCCCCAGATCCGCTATCTCCTGATTACGGAGGAAAACGGACAATTGAAAGAATACTCCAATCTGAATCCATAAGGATCCTCTTTACCCCCCCATGCAACATCCCCATCACTTCATATCAATCTTAACCGCCAACTTACCGTAAATTGTACGGATAGGCAAAATGCTCCAAACAAAAAACATGAGCCATCAGAATCAGCGATTCGCGTAATACCAAGGATGATCAAACGACAGATACGATAAGAGGATTAATGGAAATAGGGTCACAGGAGGGGATAAACCATTATTCGATCACTTCCAATCGAACTTTAGCGATTCCTTTAGAGAGCATATCCAATTGTTTGGCGGCCTGATAGGAAAGATCAACAATCCGGTTTTTGACAAATGGACCGCGGTCATTGATACGGACTGTAACCTGGCGGTTATTCTCCAGATTGGTGATTTTCAGGCGGGTTTGGAAAGGAAGCGAGCGATGAGCGGCGGTATAGCTGTACATATCAAAAATTTCACCACTGGCGGTTCGTTTCTGGTGGTATTTTTGTCCATAAAAAGAGGCATAGCCTTCCTGAACAAATCCTTTGATCGAGGGAGGTGCCGTAATCTCTTTGATACCGGAATGGTATCGGGGAGCCTGAGTGCAAGCCAGGCAGATCATCCCCCACAGAGCGGCGCCTAGCCAAAATTTATTTGCCGGCCAGTATTTTTTCATAATCGTCCTGATTCTTTAGGACGGCAATTGCTTTGACAATCGCCGGATCTTTTCGAAATTGAAGCTGGTAAAGAAAACTATCCGCCTGATTCTGACTGATCCATTGTTGTTGCAACAGATCGATGATTTCCTGGGAATTTCGCTGGATCAACTCAGGACAATCATGCCGGAGTTTGAGCCGGATGTCCTCGATATCACGTCCCAATTCGGCCTGAAGTCCCTCTTTCTGAATGGCTACATCCAATTGCTGCAGTTCCTTTTCTGCCGGGGATTGATAGCGAAGTTCCTGTTTGCGGCTGCACCATTCGGCAAACACATTGAGAGTTTCGGTACCGATCTGAGAGTAATCGCGGATTGAATGGTTTTTCCGGTAATGAATCATAAATTTGAAAAAGGCTTGATGACGGGTTAGAAAAACGGAGATGGGAGAAAGGGTGGAGTCGACCACCTCGATATCCGGTTCAATGCCGTCACCGGCCGTTACTTCCCGTCCGCTCGAGGTATAGAACGTCTGCTGTTTTATTTTTTCGGAGAATATAGAATCTTCATAATTCAGATAGGAGACCTGATCCTGACTCCGACTGATTCTTTCTGCTACGGAGTCCTGGCTAAGAGACGCAGATCGGGAGCTGCTTTTTGCCGGTGAAAACCGGTGAATGCAGCGGCCGCTGGGGATATAATAATGGGAGGTCGTTAATTTCAGCATCCGGCCCTGGTTATCGATCGGAATCAGATTCTGGACCGATCCCTTGCCGAAGGTTTTGGTTCCAATGATTACGCAACGATCATAATCCTGGAGTGCTCCGGCCACAATTTCGGAAGCGCTGGCGCTCCCGCGGTTCACCAGCACGGCCAGTTTACCGGAGTACACCATGGGATCTTCCGTTTTCCATTCATTGTACATATCCCGCGATCGGTTTTTAGTTGAAACAACCTTCTTATCGGGTCCCACAAAAAGGGATACCACATCCACCGCCTGTTGGAGCAGCCCCCCCGGGTTGTTCCGCAGATCCAGAATCAGCCCATCCGGATGTTGTTGTTCAACCTGTCGGATAGCCTCAGCCAGATCATGGCGGGTTTTCTTGGAAAACTCACTCATCTGAATATATCCGATTCCCTGGGTCACCCCGTAATAAGGCACACTGGGTACCATAATCCTCTCTCTAATCAGCCGGGTATCGAATACCTCATCATCACCACGCTGAATGGTCAACGTCACCTCGGAATTGATATCACCGCGCAATTCATCCACCAGAGAATCCTGATTTCGCCCTTCGGCGCTTTTTCCATCGATCCGGATGATCTGGTCTCCGGATAAAATTCCGGCCCGTGCCGCCGGGGTATTCACCATCGGCGATATCACGGTCAGTCGGCCATCCTGCATATTAACCCGAATTCCTAAGCCTCCATATTCGCCTTCGGTATGGATTTTTAGATTGGCAAAGGCTTTTTTATCTTTATAGTAATGGGTATGGGGGTCCAATTCCCGATCAATGACGGCTTGAATCGCCGTATTGACGAATTCCTGAGGAGAGACATCCCGATAATAGCGGTATAGAATAGTCTGATAAACATCCTTCATCAGATCGAAGGCTTCAGCCTGTTCCCGATACCGGGTTTCCTGGCTGTAGCTGTACACCAATCCCATTCCCAAAACAATCAAGGCGCCCAGGCTGAGGCGCCACCATAATTTTCGGCTCATGAACCAATCCTTTTGAATCATCAAGGCTGTAAAGTGGAAAAATTGACAATAATCTGGTGGTGGATCTCCTGAATGCTCCGATTACCGTCCACCACGACATAACGTTCCGGATACGATACCGCCAGAGCCAGATACCCCTGACGCATCTGCTCCACCTGCCGTATAGAAAAATGCTCCATCCGATTACGATCGCCGGATGCCTGAATTCGGGCTTCACAGATCTCGATCGGCAGATCGATCAAAAAAGTGATGTCAGGCATAATATCGATACCGGCCAGACGATGAATATCCAGAATAGTTTGCCGGTCAATACCACGAACCACTCCCTGATAGACCAGTGAGGAATCCAGGTATCGGTCGCAGATGACATGACGTCCATCCGTCAGGTTGGGACGGATACACTCTTCCAGATGCTGTTTCCGGCTGGCGGTATACAGTAGCAGCTCGGTCATCGGGACCATCGAATTGGCCTTGTCCAGCAGAATATGGCGGATCTTTTCCGAAACCGGGGCACCTCCCGGCTCCCGGGATACCACGGCCGGGATATCATGCAGCAGACAATACTCTCGCAACAGCTTGACTTGGCTGGTTTTCCCGCATCGGTCGATCCCCTCGAATGTAATAAATCGGGCTGGGTTCATACATAAAAAAAGGGGGCATAGCTTAAAATCTATGCCCCCGGGTTAGGATTTATTTACCCTTTTTAGGGGCTTCTTTCTGATTGGTTGTAACCGTCTGAACGCAATCCTTGATATACTGTTCGACCTTAAGACGGCAGATATCATCCGGATACTGTTCCATCGGAGATTTCATGAAATAGGAGGAGGGAGACAGCATGGAACCGGAGAGTTTGGCATCCAGGGCCAGTTTACAGCAGCGGATGGCATCGATCACCACACCGGCCGAATTGGGGCTGTCCCAGACTTCCAGTTTTAGTTCCAGATTCAGAGGCACATTACCGAAGGTGCGGCCTTCCAGTCGGATATGGGCCCACTTACGATCATCCAGCCATTCGACATAGTCGCTGGGTCCGATATAGATGTTCTTCTTACCGATTTCGTAATCCAGCATCGAGGTGACGGCGTTGGTCTTGCTGATTTTCTTGGACTGAAGGCGTTCCCGTTCCAGCATGTTCAGAAAATCGGTATTGCCGCCCACATTCAACTGCGAGGTTCGTTCCAGCCGAACGCCGCGTTCCCGGAACAAGCGGGCTAGAACACGGTGGACGATAGTAGCGCCGACCTGGGATTTGATATCGTCCCCGATCACCGGCAGTCCTTTTTCTTTGAAGCGTTCGCTCCAGTAATGTTCGCGGCCGATAAACACCGGAATGCAATTGATGAAACCGCAGCCGGCTTCCAAAATCTGTTCCACATACCATTTGGTCGCCATTTCACTGCCGACCGGCAGATAATTGATGACCACATCCGTTCCGGTATCCTTCAAAAGCTTAACGATGTCTACCGTTTCACCGGGGGCTTTTTCGATGATCTGGGAAAGATACTTGCCCAGTCCATCATGGGTCATTCCGCGCTGAACAGTTATGCCGCTCTTGGGTACATCACAGAATTTATAGGTATTGTTGGGATAGGTATAGATGGCTTCCGCCAGATCCTTACCAACCTTGTTTTTATCAATATCAATGGCAGCCGAAAACTCGATATCGCTGATATGATATCCACCCAGATTAACATGCATAAGACCCGGTACAAACTCATCATCTTTGGCATTGCGATAAAAATGGACGCCCTGAATCAGGGATGATGCACAGTTTCCAACTCCGATAATACCAACACGAATTTTACTGCTCATGGATTGGATTCCTCCTTTTGGAATTTATGTTTTGGCATACATGGTATCATAGATTTAATAATCCGGTAAATCAGTGAGTGTTTGGAGAGCTCGGGATGAAAGGTGGCAGCGAGGATATTCCCTTGCCGGATCAAAACCGGCTTGCCGCCTTCCGAGGCCAGGGTTTCAACCTGCGGTCCCAGCCGGATAAACTGGGGAGCCCGAATAAAAACGCCTTCCCGTTGTGAATCGGATTCCGGAATGATTCCGGATTGTGTGACCGCTGCCGAGAATTCCAGCGGCGCAATGAATGAATCGATCTGTCGTCCGTAAGCGTTCCGTTTAATAGTAACATCCAGCATGGGAATAGTCACGGCCCGTCCCGGATTCTGGATTTGGGAAGCGATCAGAATAGCCCCGGCACAAGTTGCCAGTGTAATGGTCTGCGGATCTTCCACAATTTTTCGGATCAGGGGTTGGAGGTGATGAAACGAAATTAATTTAGAAAATGCGGAAGATTCTCCCCCGGGAATAGCGAACAGATCCAGCGGCAGGGCATCGATGACATCGGAAGCCTGTTTGAAAAGAATGATCTCGGCATCGGGGAATTGGGCTTGTATCGCCATCCGATGAGCTTCAAAATCCCCTTGCAAGGCAAGGACAGCCGCCTTCATTCCGGATTATCCTGTTACCAGCCGCGGCTCTGCAGGCGTTCGCCATCGGGCACCTTAGAGGTGTCAATCCCGGGCATTCCATCACCCAGCTCTTGGGAGACCTCGGCCAGTACTTTGGGATCCGTATAATGAGTCGCCGCCATGACAATGGCTTTGGCCCGCTTTTCTGGATCGGAAGACTTGAAGATCCCGGATCCTACAAATACACTTTCAGCGCCCAACTGCATCATCAGCGAGGCATCGGCCGGGGTGGCAATCCCGCCGGCAGCAAAATTAGGAACCGGCAGCTTGCCATTCTGGGCCACCCAGCGAACCAATTCATAAGGGGCTCCCAGATTCTTGGCTTCGGTCATCAGTTCCTCGTCCCGCAACAGGGTCAGTCGTTTAATCCCGGACTGAACTTCCCGCATATGACGGACCGCATGGATAATATCTCCCGTTCCGGCTTCACCCTTGGTGCGCATCATGGCGGCTCCTTCGCCGATTCGGCGCAAGGCTTCGCCCAGATTACGGCATCCGCAGACAAAGGGAACTTTAAACATGAACTTATCGACATGGAACTGATCGTCCGCCGGAGTCAATACCTCCGATTCATCTATATAATCCACACCAAGATATTCCAAAATCTGGGCTTCCGCGAAATGCCCGATCCGACATTTGGCCATCACGGGAATATCAACGGCCGTCATGATCTCCTTGATTTTTTTCACTGCCGCCATCCGGGCGACTCCGCCTTCGGCCCGAATATCGGCCGGAACACGTTCTAAAGCCATCACAGCCACAGCTCCGGCCGATTCGGCTATCTCCGCCTGCCTGGCGTCCGTCACATCCATGATAACGCCGCCTTTGAGCATATCAGCCAGGCCGACTTTCAATCGCATTTCAATCATTGTAAATGCCTCCTGCGTTGTTTAATCGTTTGCAGAGGGTCAATTTAAAAAGTTTTTTCATTAAAGTCAATAGCTATTTTTAAAAAACCGGGATTCCATAACTCATCCCGGCTTATCCGGTTTCGATAACCCAGAATGTGTTCTAATTCTGACTCCCGGGTCAATCGGCATTGATCCTCCCCCATCATCCATCCTCCGCTCTATAGCAATGTCAAGATTGAACACCCATTCAGCAAATGCACGTCAGGGTATAGGATTCAATCGGTCCAGGCGGAAACCGGTGACTCTCATCTTGATACAATCTATCAGATAAGACCGGTTCTTCCGATAATAAGCAATCGCCTGAGCGGGAGAAATGAGTTGCCGACTAACAGCCGCTTATTTAAGCAGGGTAATTTTACAGGTCTGGGTCCAGGCACCGGCCTGAAGCCGGCATAGATATACACCCGCGGGATGATCATCCGCCTGCCACCGCACCGCATGGGTGCCGGCCGAAAGTTCACCGGAAACCAGGGTTGCCGCCTCGCGCCCCAGCATATCATAAATTTTCAGCGATACCGGTGAAGCGACCGGCAGATTAAAACTGATGACTGTCGTTGGATTGAAGGGATTGGGATAGGCCGGATCCAAAGAAAAAACCACGCCGGAAGGCAGGATCGATTCACCCACATCCGTCATGATCTGCCGGTATTTCTGCACGAACAGACATAACGGCAGGTCTTCATACGAAACCCAACCGGCACAATAGACATTATAGTCCTGGTCCACCACGATCGATCGGGCATACGCGTTATTATCTCCGCTGACGTCGGTGGTCTTGACCCATATCAATTCTCCGGCCGCAGAATACTTTACGGTAAGTAAATCACTTTCAAATGATAGATTGGGCCAATGCATCTTGCCGGACAGATAAACATCTCCATGATTGTCCAACGTGACGGCATACAAAGTGACGAAAACGGCATTGCCTCGCCAGTCGGAAAAGCGCTGCCAAAGGATTTGGCCGTTCGAATCAAGCTTTACCACCGCATAATCGCCGTGATCCGAATTGATATAGGCGCTGCCGGTCAAATAGAGTTGGCCGGAAGGATCCAGCGTCATACCGCTGAGGATTCCTGAAAATTCGGGGACCACACTCCATACAATCTCCCCATCCGGATTAAGCTTTAATGCAAAATACCGATTATCCAGGGAGTATCCGGCCACATAGGGATTTCCCTCCGAATCCAGTTTCAGATCGATCGGCTTTTCGGATGTGTTGGAAGCTATGCTATATCGCTTTTCCCAGGCCATCTCGCCTACCGGAGTGTACTTGACAACCGCCAGATCGGAATTACCGTCGCTTCCCCAGCTCTCTGCCGCCACATAAACGGCCCCGGACGGATCGACCGCGATTCCCCGTCCATAATCCGAAGAATCGCCGGCACCATTATAACCAGCGCTCCACAATTCCTGGCCCGACGAACTGTATTTAACAGTAAGCATATCATAATGGGAATCAGGGTGGTAACTATAGCCGGCCACATAGAACTGACCGGCCGAATCCACTGTAATCGCAGACGCCTGGTCGCTCGAATCGGCCGGGCCATTATAGCGGGCCGCCCAAAGCTCCTCTCCCGACGGACTATACTTAATGGTGATACAATCATTGTTATTTGTTCCGTGGCTCATTCCGGTAATGCAGACATTACCGTCCCGATCGACCACCAGATCGGTGGGATGGTCATGGGAATGAGTCGGGCCGTCATACCAGGCCTGCCAGAGTTTCTTGCCCTTGGAATCATAGAGCTGAGTCATACAATTGGTGCCCCCGCCTTTGCCGTAAGAAGCCGCGGCAACAGCCACATGGCCCGCCGGAGTCAGCTGCATCGAACAGTAATAGGTCGATCGGTAACCGGCTCCGGTGACCTTGCTCTCCCATAGCTGATTGCCTACTTGATCATACTTGATGATTACACCTTGATTACGAGCATTATCACCCAGTCCAAATCCTGTAACCCAAACACCCTGATTTGCAATCGACTTGACCGCTACGGCCCGATAGTTTCCACCCGACGATCCATCATATCTGGATTCCCATAGTTGATTCCCATTGGTATCATACTTGATGGTAGCATAATCGTATTTATGATCATCCCCCTGGCTCCTCCCCGAGACAATGACATCACCGGCTGAATCAACCACCATCCCGCTAGGATAATTAGCTCCCCCTGCTGATCCGCTATAAATGGCATTCCAGAGTTGTTGACCGGCGGAATCGTACTTGATCGTGAGAAAATCAATTCCTGCAGCAAGATTATGAGAATACCCGGTGACATACACATTTCCGGAATAGTCAACATCGATTGCCTCTGCCAGATCCTGCATCGATTGAACATCACCATAACGTGCAACCCAAACCTGGTTCCCGGATGAATCATACTTGATAGTGGCATAATCCATACCAGTCAAAAAACCTTCACTCCCTCCGGTAATATAAATAGATCCATCAGAGTCAATTTTGATTGCACTGGCCTGATCATTCGAATTTTTAGGCCCATCATAGGTAGCGATCCACAATTGTTCTCCGGCTGAAGAGTATTTAATGGTGGTATAATCCTCTCCGGTTCCTGTATTGATAGCTCTTCCAGTAACATAGACATTCCCGTTCCGATCCAGCGCTATGGCAGAAGGGATATCATCTGAATTAGAAGACCCATTATAACGGCTTACCCATACCTGATTTCCCGACATATCATACTTGAGGGTAACATAATCATAAGATGTACCTGAACCATAGCTGCATCCAGTAACATAAACATTGCCAGAGTCATCCACTACCAAGGCGCGGGGATCGTCATAATAATCCCCGGTACCATTATAAATGGCATTCCATAATTGATTACCCAAAGAATCATATTTTATGACGACATAGTCGGCTACTGAAGCCGAACTGCCGATATGACCGGATGCATAAACATTTCCATGGGAATCCGATGCGATACATTGAGCCACTTCCGATTCATGATCCGGACCATCATACAAAGCGATCCATAATCGTTCACCATTGAGATTATACTTAATGATAACAATATCATCTTTATTCCCGGGATTAGCACAAGTGCCGACAATATAGACATTTCCGGCAGAATCGACCGTCATAGCGGCAGGAACCGTTCCGGATAAAAAAGGGATGGTCGTATCCTGCCGGATCCAGGAACGGATCACCGAATCGGAAACAACCCGCGACAGTCCTGAAAATTTCTCGGCTCCTATCGGATCGATCCCTATAGGATTGGAACCACCGGCCTTGATCCGGCAAGAGTTCCGGCCATCCATCTCCTGATCGATCCACAATTGGTCGAGAGGAACGCCATGATATAATCCGTTATTCTTAATCGATCCCTCATCACCGTTTTCGGATATAGGTCCATCCGCCCGGACGGAGATTGTCATCAATCCGATCACCAACAATCCTACCATTGCCACCCACCGTTTCGTCATCGCACACCTCCAACCACATTGTTTTCAGCAACTCATCGGTTTGACGGGAGCAGCTTCGCAATTGATTCTCTCCCGGCAGCCAACCGACTAAAATCAGATCCTGATTTGTTAAAATCGTTCATATAAACGGATAATACGCTCAAAACCCATTAGCTGTAAATATCATTAGGTGAATGGTAACAATATAGATAATAAAAACTAAATGTCAATACATAAATCGATAGAGAGATAGTGAATTGTGGATGCCTATTCATCATTTTAAGCAAAATGTCAATCGATGGGATCAATTTTATGGAAATATCCTCCGGCATCCGAGATGCAAACGCAATGCCTGCCGTTGGTTTTTCCGTAATACATAGCCTGATCGGCCCGGTTGACCAATTCCTCCATTTTCAGACCCGATATAGCTTCCGCCACCCCAAAGGTCATGGTAATCCGGAGCGGCAGATCCCGGTAAACGAATTCAGCCCTGCTGAGTTCCGACTGAATCCGCTGAGCCATCATAATGGCATGGTCCATCTCAGTTTCGGGAAGGAGAATCAGAAACTCTTCCCCTCCCCAACGGGCCAGACTGTCTTGTTTCCGAATCTGGTTCCGGATGGTGAGCGACGCCATCCGGAGGACATAATCACCGCCATCATGACCATACCGGTCATTGAACTCCTTAAAGTGATCAATATCAGACAGAATCAGGCAGAATGGCTGCCCATATCGGTCATAGCGGTTCATTTCATCCGTCAGTTTTTCCAGAAAATCACGGCGGTTGGACAACCCGGTCAGGGGATCATGCCGGGAAAGCTCATCCAGTTTATTTTTAGCAGCTTCCAATTCCCGATTGGTTCTGACCTTCAGCCGATACCCTTTCCAGATCAGGAAAACGACGGCCAGAGAAAGAATCAGGCTGACCAGCAGAAAATTCCGCATCATTTGCTGTTTTCGATAGCGTAATTGCTGGATCGCCTCATTTTTCTTCAACAGCTCGATCTCGCGTTCCTTTTTTTCCGATTCATACCGGGCTTGCATCTGGGCAATCTTTTCGGTTGAGGTTTCAGAAAAAACCTCCCGATAGGTTTGATAGGCCTCGTACAGAGCCAGATATGCCGAATCGTATTGCCCCGCTTGGAACCAAGATTCGGCTTTAGTTTGCAAAACATCCTTCAGCTCAGTTTTCAATCCCAGATTCCGGCAGATGGTTTCCGCCTCGCGATAGTAACCCAGGCTCATGCTACGGTTTCCAAGATAATAATAAAGGCCGGCGATATTCATCAAACTGAGGGCATATTCGCGGGAGGGATTCTTGAGCAGACGGGAAGCGCGTTTATAATAGTTCAGGGCCTGGGTATAGTCTTCCATATTCTGATAGATAATTCCAAGGTCATTACTGCAATAGGCTTCCAATCCTTTATCCTTTAAACGGACAGCCGTTTTCAAAGCCTGTTTTTTATAATCCAGAGCTCCCGGATAATCATTTTCCAGTATCCTGAGGTTTCCCAGTTCATTCAGCGCATTCCCGACCGCGGATTGATTCTCGATTTTATCCTGCAGATCAACAATCCTTTGATAAAAGGTCTCGGATTGTTTCAGATTCCCCCGTAACCGGCTGAGATATCCTTGGTGCTGGAGTGCAACCGACATCTGATCATAGTGATTGCCGGCTTCCGACTCCTCCAGGGCTTTCAGACTAAAGTGAACGGCTTTTTCATGAGAGGAACTCAACAGATATTGATAGGCGGTCCGATTCATCAGATCGATCCGATCTGTTTCATCCCAGAGGATTCCTTCCAGGGCCAGGCATTCTTCCATAATCTGCGCCGCTTTTTCCGGCTGTTTGAGCCGGATGTACACCTCAGACAGATTCAGCAGGGCCTTTTTCTGCTCCGGAATCAAGGCCAATTTACGGGCCAGCTCCACAGCAGCCAAGGCATAGTCCAGGCTCTTCTCCGGAAGACTATCGCGCAGATTATCGACCTGTCGGTTCAGATCCGCCAATGTTGCAGTATCATCCGTCACAATCGAATCAAAGCCTGGATTCTGGGCTTCGATTCGATTAAAAACCATCACTCCAAGGACCATCGCTACAGCGAACAGCATCCACCGCATGGGTTCCCCCTGGGATTAGGGATTGGTTTTTGCTTTTCCAGTAACCTGGAAGATAAAATCCATGGCATTCAATTGATACATCCCCCAATTGACTCTGAATTGCCGGATATAGAAAACTCTGATTTATCTTAGCAGCAGCAAGCTCCTTTTCGTACAGAATTTGTTTGATTTTAGCTGGTAAAAGTATACCCCGCTCTTGACCGCTCTTCCCTGATCATTCATCCCGTTCCAGATCACCTGATAACGCCCGGAGGGTTGATTGGCTCTGACCAAACTGCGGACTCTCTGTCCCAGTAAATTAAAAATTTCCAATTCAACCGAATAAGATGGATAGCGCTCATCGATCGGCAATTGATAGCGAATAACAGTCGACTGATTGAACGGATTCGGGTAATTCTGTTCCAGATCGAATTCCTTGATATCAGGCTGTGTCGGTTCATTAATAGCGGTTACCGCCGCGACTTCAACCCAACCCAGGCTATCCGCATTCTCGAATTCTCCCAATGACTCCAGCCAGTAGGTATAGGTACTATCCGGATTGATCGGACCATCCTGATAGCTATAGCCATGGCCGGAACCCGAGTCGGCAGGGGGAACGATCAAGTCCGGATTGATCCTCTCATACCCGTTCTGGTGGGATTGTTTGCGATACAGATTGAATCCTTTCAGGAAGTTTTCATCCCGGGTCACCCATTGTAAACCAATCGAATCGTTTTCCCAACGGGCAGTGAACGATTTCAATTCCGCCGCCGGCAGCCCGTCCCATGGATCATCCTTGGCATTAAGAGGATCTCGTCCCCGATCTACTTCATCCCCATCCGACAGCCCCCCTCCATCCGTATCGGGATTGAGGGGATCGGTGCCATAACGGTACTCATTCAGATTGCTCAATCGGTCCCGGTCCGGGTCTTCATCCGGCAGATCGAGTTCGTAGTATCGTTCCCAATCATCCGGCATCAAGTCATTATCGGTATCAATGGATGAAGTCGGATGCGGATCCACATCATCCCAGATCCGATCCCCGTCGGTATCATGGTTCATCGGATTGGTTCCATGCTCCAATTCATAACCGTTGGTCAGTTCATCCTCATCCTCATCTCCCATAGAATCGTTGGTATAATCGATATCGCCGAAATAGCGGATCTCCTGGCTATCATTCATTCCATCCCCATCCCGGTCATCGGGAGGGAACAGATCAGCCGTTACCGTCTGGCTCGCGGAACTGTAATTATAAACGCTGTCATAGGCCTGAAGACTAAAGCCATAGGTAGTGCCCGAAGTCAGACCGGTGATCGTCAACGAATCGGATTGACCGACATCGAACGAATTCTCTTGTTCGGATTCTGTGGGACGATAGGTGATGACATATCCGGCCGCATCGGAAGACCGGGTCCAGGAAATCACCACATAAGGCAGCGTCAGACTGCTGTCGGGATTATCGGCGACAGAGCATACCGCTTTCACGACCGGTTTGGATGGAATAGCAGGGGGTAGCGTATCCAATTCGATCGTATTGAAGGAAAAACTAAGTTCCGCTGAAAAGGGCGACCAATCCCCATTGATGTTTTCCGCTGCAATCACGGCATAATATACCGTACTATCGGTCTCCGGGAAAAAAGGATACTGATGGCCGGTAATACCGGTGATCGTATCGGTATAAATGCCGGACTGAGTTCCCCATCGGATCTGATATTGTTCCGAATAGGGATCCTCCTGCCAGCAGAAGATCATTTCGGCGGTATCGCGAATCACTCTAAAATCCCGTGGAACCGCTGGAACATCATGGTGACCGATCACCACCGGTTGATCATAAAATGTTTTTACTAAAGGATTAGCCGCATCGGAGATGATTCCGTATATCCGATAAGTCCCGTTTTTTACACCCCGCACATTCCACTGATACAATCCGGTCGTATCTCTTTCGATCAGTTCGGAGGGATTGATCAGCAATCCCTTAGTGCTGTCGTTTTCGGTATAATAAAATGTTATAGTAGCTTCATCATCGGCATCGTAGGCCTGATACCCGATCGTATACAGCGTATCGGAATTCCGAACGGTAGATTGGATGGTCAGTTTGGGGGGAGTGTTCAATCCGGCGATGGTCAACAGGTAATCGCTGGAGGATTGGATACTGTCCACTAAAATCTTCCATACTCCGGGTTCGGTCGGCACACCTACCACAAATCCGCTGTCAGTCACACTCCCGGGAGAATCTTCGATCATCTTATCACTCCAGTATCCGTGTGTTTCGGACGGATTCAGAAATACCAAGGAAGGCCTTTTTTCCGAATAGTATTTGAGCGAGAAGAAGGTCATTTCGGATGAACTGGGGGGTACATAAATATGCAGGGTATCACCATTACCGTCACTGGCAAATTGACGGATATAGGAAGACATACTTTCCAGATTGCCGCGGCGGCGCAGATAAGTCCGTTTACTGAATTTAACCAGATCATAGAAATTAGTGCCTAGGCGAGGCTTGCCGCTCTGAATCGGAACAAAGGCCGTAGCCCAGATCTGTTTATGAACCCAACTACAATCCCAATCCCATTTCCAGGGTTTATACCAGGGGGTGCAACCGCACTCGCAGGTCGGATAGCTGAGAGTAAAAATACAAACTCCGGCCTGAACACCCTTCCCCATCGATTTACCGCCGCTCTTGAACTCACCGACTTCAATTTTGTATCCCTGAAGTACAATATCTCCGGGCGGCAGGTTCAATCCCATAATAGTCACGACTTTACCCGGAATCTGAAATAACGATGTTCCCGTAAAATACATGCGATCGACCAGATTGCTCCGGTTGGCCTGGCTGGTCGAAAGGATCTCGATCTTGCCCTCGACATCGGCCTTGACCCATGGATAATAGGGAGGAGACTCAAAATACATCTTGCCGTAAAGTACGGTTTTGTTTTTCTGGGAAGCATCCAGCGAGAAGGCCACCTTAGACATAGTGATGAACCCGAAGAGCCGGAGTTCACCGGTCAGATCCAAGATCCCTTTGGTATTGATGTTGAATCCCGGCACACCCCGCACCAGGGGAGGAAATTGGCCGGTACCGACATCGAATGATAGGGTTCCTCCGCCCGATATTCCGGTCACTTTTTCATTCTTGGCCAACAGGGTCAGATGTCCCCAAAATCCGGTAAAAAAGACAAACGGGGCAACCGGTACAGAAAAGCATCCCTCCATCCCTCCTGAAACATCATGCATATAGGGAGATTGAGAATACAGCTCCAGGCTGGCTTTCAGAAAACAAGCCCCCAATCCTCCAGTCAATCCCCCGGTTACCAACTTCCGTAGTTGGAATGGAAAGATCAGCGTAGCCTTGCCGAACAGACACCATTTCTTGATATCAGTCTTATAACTGAATCCCACCTTGGGGCCTTCAAATTTCCAATCGGCCACTCGGATATCCGGAATGGCGGTTTTCAGGTCATCGCAATCGGGATCATCGCCGGTTTCCCTGCAAAAATCGATATCCTTCCGATCAGCCGTAATTCGCAGATAAAGGGATTTGGCTTTGAGAGCCGGGGCCGGCGCAAACTTGTCTCCGATCATAAAATGATCCACCTGACCAATCATAAAGGCTGAATTGATATTCCCCTTCAATTGTAGTTTATTGGTAAAAATCTGGATTTCCGCGATATTCAGGATCAGCCAATCGGAAGTCCCTTCCTTGGTTTTGGCATAGAGCTTTCCCTCGATATGGCCGTCGGATTTGATGGCAAAATCTTTGACCGCCTTACACCGGATATCGGATCCGTCATCCTGTTTCAGTCCCTCCATACTCAGATCGATCAAACTATCGGTATAATTCAGGTAAACCAAGCTATTCTTGGTATCGATTCCTTTCACCACCAGCCGGGAATTGAACAGCGCGCCCAGATTATCAGACGATAATCGGATCTGGGATCCAGCTTGCATCAGAATGGTTGAACTCGGCATCGTCAATTGACCGGAAAAGATATTTAATGTATCCCCATCGGTTCGGAATCGAACCAATCCTTCTCCGGACGTAATCGCGGTCCGCTCCTGATTGACTATTACATATCCATTCTGAATAATGGTCCGATCTCCGATTTTAACCATTCCCTGACTGCGATACCCGACGTCCTCAATCACCGACCAGCTTTCCGGACATATAGTTACCCCATTAACGGTAAAACAGCTATCGATGCAGGTAAACTGATAGGATCGCCCCGGAGGATCAGCCTGTCCCTGTGAATTCACCGGCACAACATACCACCAATAGCGGCTGCCCGGACTTTTCAGATGATACTGAAAGCAAATAGTATCCCGGCTATACTCTAAAAAATTGAGAGTATCAGGAATCAGGGTGTCCAGTTCGATCCGTGTCATCAGACTATCCAGTCCGAGCACCAATCGATAATGATCGGCATAACAGGAGCGTTCCCAGATAAAGGATGCAGAGACATGGACATCGGGGGCTTCATGCTTGGGAGTATGACCACGGCACCATGAGGAGGGTTGACGCATCAGAGTCGTTACACTCCATGTATCAGACCAGTAAGAATCCCATGAATCGAGCCGACACTTGGCCTTCCAATAATAGGTGCGTCCACTCCGCAATAGATATACCGGAATCTGCGATATCCCATGGTCATAATAGCGGACCGAATCCCGAAACAGACTATCGGTCGAGATTGCCAGCAAATAATTGTAATTGATGGTACGTCCCTTGACAACGAAATTGAATCCGCAGGAGGTTTCATTACTACCGTTGGTTGGAGCGGAAAGCTCCATTTTACGATATCGGATTTGAAATGAGCTATCGCTGATATCGGCGATCTGATTGCGCCGGCTATCCTCCAGCCGTAAGGAAAACCCACGTCCATGGACATGCGGGACTATCCATTCCGTATTCCCCTGGTACTCATTGGCTGCTGTATTCGGAATCGTATCGTACCACGTAACGGTCTGATTGCTGTCGATCAGGGCCACCCTTAAGGCTTCGATATTGCCTTGGGAGCGCCAACGAAGGGTAAAGACGCTATCCAGCACCAAGCTGTCACCGCCGTTAGGTTGGATAATTGCAACGCCTCTAACCGGATAGACGGCAAAGGCCGGCGAAAGGTCCTGATAATCCCGATCCAGATTTAGAATCTGAAGCCTAATCTGTGCCTGATCAGTCAACGGAACTTCCATGGGAATGGTCCATGAATACTGACGCAGACTCAAATCGGTATTCTCGGCAATGGTCAATTGATAGTCATGCCCCGGATCCTCATACTCAATCCGCACAGCCTCTCCGATTCCATTATAATCCCACCGGATCAGGCAGGGATCGCCTCGTTCCCATACCGTATCGGCGGTTGGAGCTGTTAATCGGATCCAATTGTAATACATTCTGAATCGGCTGTCGGACAGATCGTATTCTTCCGGATCATCACTATTGACAATCTTGATCAGACAATTGAAGGAATTGGTATCGGGAACGGTAAACTGGTAAGAATCCCGAGCTTGGGTCGGCTTGTTCCGAATCAGCTCGATATAACTCTGTCCGCTATCCACCGAATAATACAGATCGACATGGTGAACATACTGGGGTGAAGTCCACCGAATCTCGCACTGGGTACCATTCTGAACCGATTCACCGCCGTTGGGGCTCAGGATGTTCAGGGGTGCTACTTCCATCAAATCGTTACGGACACTCAGAAACAGAGCGCCATCGCCCTTCCCCATCACGATATCCTGGTGGTTATAATTGTCAAAGGCATAGGTTTTAAAGGGATGATGTCCCTCAAACACAGCACTGGAGTAAGGAACAATCCCGTCATTGTTCAGCCCGAATTCATGATTCAACACATAGGAACCGACATTATACATAGCCACACTATTGACGTAAGGAGGAGTGATCAGTTGTCCCGGAATTCGGCCGGCATAAACGATCAGACGGTCATCGATCGAAAAATCGGTGTTGAGAGTGTTCAGCCAAAGGTTGGATTCATTGGGGTAGCTCGTATAATCCAACAGAGCATCAAAATTATCCCAATGCATATCGTAACGGTTCGGATCCTGGTAATGGTTCTGACTGAAGAGGCCTAGTTCCAGCAGATTCATGGTCAGCGCCATTCCCTCACTGACATGGGCATTTCGGGCAGGACCATTGGCGATCGGAGAACCGTGATGAGGCGTTCCCAAGGTGATAATCAGCTTGGTTCGCTTGAGATAACCATGCTCCTGAGCCGTTGACCGGGCGACTAAGCCCCCCATACTGTGGCAGAGAAAGACAAACTTCTTGCCGGTGAATCCATCACTATAACCTTCCCAATTCAACAACTCCTGGCTTAACCGGTCTCCTAGTTGGTCCACACTATACCAGTTGGAGTAATAATTTACGTAATAGGGCTTGTAACTAGCTTTCAGTTCTTCATCTTGGGCCAGATACGCCAGAAAATTATCCCAGTAGCCGGGACTGGGGACACCTGGAGACTCTGAGGGTCTCCAGCCATGCACCAGCAAAAGAGGCACCCGATCTTTCAAGGGACTGAAATCGGCCTCATAAATCGTCAACGGCAAAGCGATAGCTGTGGTTACAAACCGACTGTAATCCGACCATTGACTGGTATCCGCACCGGTTATCCCCCTCACCCGCCAATAATACTGAGTATTGAGCTCAAGATTGTCAACCCGGACCGAACTGTCAGGGATATTCGATATCTCCCGAACCAAAGTCATAAACGATGATTGATGCGAAACCTGGACATAGTAAACAGTATTGGTATCGGCACCATAATACAACCAGCGCAGACGGGGATTGGTCGAGACATCACCGGCACCATCCTGGGGCAGTACCGGGATCGGTTTAGAGCGTTCTCCCAGAAAATTGAATACACTATCGGTTTCGATCACCAGTGCTATCCGGGTAACCGGATCAAACTGGAAACCATATTTATACGGAGTCACACTATAAGTCCCATATTGCAGCACATCAAAATGATAATCCCCGGAGACATCGGTGATTGCAGTATCCAAATCCGTACCGGTCAGAATGACCGTTACACCCGAAATAGGGGTATCGGCTGCTGCACCCAAACGGAGCCTCGGGTTTTCTTGATTGCTTCCCGATCCCATCATTAACGATAACGTTTTAAGGGTAATTTTACCACTGATCCGGACATAGTTCTGGTAGGCCTCAAAATCCTGGGTTTGATTCTCTTCCGGGGCCATCAGCTCGATATAAGCCGGTAAAAAGGTATAATCCTCCTTGTATGCGGTCAGTATATAACTACCGGTCGCGTTAACCGTAAAGCTGTAATTCCCCGAAACATCGGTCAGGACGGTATCGTTGGTCGTTCCCACCAGCATCATCCGAACATCCGCCAGGGGGGCGCCGCTGAACGTCACCTGTCCGCTGACGATAATCGCATCCAGACTGGCCGCAAAATTCTGGACCTGGTTGTTAAAGGGATTCAAAAACTCCTTCGTCAGCGGATCAAAGGTGTATCCCGCTTTGGCAGGAGTCACCAGATAATACCCACCGGCCCCCACCGAAAAGGAATACTGACCGGTATGATCGGTTACCAGCGAATCATTGTTGCTGCCGGTCAAATGAACCGTTACCCCGGATAACCCATTTCCATCCAGGGTAATTACACCACTGACGGTTAATGTATTGATGGCAGCCGTAAAATTAAAAACCTGATCCCCGGTGATGGCGGGGAAGAGATTGGAAATTGGAGTAAAGGTATACCCGCTTTTTTGTGGGGTCACCGTATAGGTACCGCCATAGGAGACAGTAAATTCATAAGCCCCGGTCAAATCGCTGGTGACCGAATCGATCAGTGAACCGCTCAGATAAACAGTTGCACCCGGCAAAGGATTTCCATCGACAGTCAGTAGGCCGCTGATCTTCAGAGGAACCCGATCGGCGGTAAAATCCAGCGTATCCAGATCTTGAACAGCGGAAACAAATAGGTGATTGGTAGGATCAAAATTATAACCGGCCAGACTCGGCGTGATAGTTCCACTGGCCCCGGCTGATACCGTAAAACTATAATGCCCGTTTTCATCCGAAGTGGTCGAACTGGTGGAACCCGGAAAACCGACTACAACACAACTAAGCTGAACCCCGGCTAATCCGGTTCCATCATGAGTGATCGTTCCGCTATAGGTATAATTTAATTGAGCCTGTGTCGAATAAACCATACAGACCAATCCTACTAAAACCAACAACCATCGACAGAATCTCACAAATGCCTTCCTTTCACTATTTCCGACCCATAGAGAATCAAATAAAAAGCAATTTTGAAACCACCGGCTGGTATTAAATTTCCAGGGTGACAGTCAATCGGTTTATCACTATTCCATATACCATCTATATAAATAAATCTGATATATCTAGAAACGACATATTTTGAAAGAACTCCTAACTTAAATCCTGAATCCTATTCATCACCTATTGTTTTATCACTAGTTCAAACAACCAATAGATATCAATCTTTCCAAACATCTACAATCAAGGTATATAGTAAATAAATATATCATCCGACATCCCTACCCAGATTACATGCCATAAATTATTCTCTGACTCAATATTGCCAAAATAGTCAATAAATTTTCAAAAATCAATATTTTTTTTTTCGATAATATAAATATTCTAAGATTCATCAATCATTTGAATACCATTATGATAAAGTTATAGCCCGAATTTATTGATTGGAGATCATGCTCCCTCATTGGGATATACGATATCATATCGGAATAGATGGGATTGATCCGATATCAAGGCTATTCCTGGTATCCGTTACTGATGAACAACCTTCGAGCAGTCCATGATCGGCAATAACCGTTTCATAGCACATTCCACAGTAACATCTTGACCGGATTCCAGTTCACCGAAAAAAACGGGTTGACAACCTCATCAGATTTTTGTAAAATAGAAGCGGCCGCGGGATCATCCTATCTCTCAGGATTCGAATCTGATGAAGAAAAAGGTGAACAAACCATGGTCTTCGGCCGATGAGTCAGTCTTAAAACGCCCGTAACTCCTCCACGGCAAGCTGAAAAGCAGGATTGACGACACTAGGATAAATTAAAACACCCCTTCACCTAAGGATAAAGGAGCTTCACTATGTTGAATTTGGCCGACCGATACGATCCCTCATCAGTAGAAAATAAGTGGTACGATTATTGGCTGTCCCAAAAGATGTTTCATGCCGAACCGAGCCGTGATAAGCCGCCCTACACCATTGTGATTCCACCGCCCAACATTACCGGGGTCCTCCACATGGGGCATGTGCTCAACAATACGCTTCAAGATATTCTGATTCGCTGGAAAAAAATGCAGGGATTCAATACTGAATGGCTGCCGGGCACCGATCATGCTGCAATCGCTACCCAGAATGTACTGGAAAAGATGCTCAGAAAAGAGGGCAAGACCAAGGACGATATCGGCCGAGAGGCCTTTACCCAGCTTTTTTGGGACTGGCGGAATAAATCCGGGGGAACCATCATCAAGCAGCTCAAGCTGCTGGGGGCGTCCTGCGACTGGGAACGGGAAGCCTTTACTATGGATGCCAACCTGACCCGGGCCGTCCAGGAAGTTTTCATTCGCCTGTATAATAAAGGGCTGGTTTATCGGGGTAAATATATCATCAACTGGTGCCCTCGCTGCGGTACAGCCCTCAGCGACGACGAGACCGACTATGCCGAAAAACAGTCCCACCTGTGGCATATCCGTTACCATTTCAAGGATGAACCTGAAAAATATCTGGTGGTGGCTACCACCCGGCCGGAAACCATGCTGGGCGATACGGCGGTAGCGGTCAATCCCAAGGATGAGCGATTCACGGCCTTGATCGGAAGAAAGTTAATCCTGCCGATCGTCAACCGTGAAATCCCGATCATTGCCGATGATTTTGTCGATCCAAGCTTCGGTACCGGCTGCGTCAAAGTCACACCGGCCCACGATCCCAATGATTTTCAGATGGCGATGCGCCATCCCCTGGAAAAAATTGTGGTCATCGATTCTTCCGGCAAGATGAACGATCAGGCCGGTATATATCAAGGACTGGATCGTTTCGAATGCCGCACCCGATTGGTGGAGGATCTGAAATCCCAAAATTATCTGGAAAGCATCCAGGATTACACCCATAGCGTCGGCCATTGCTACCGCTGCAATACCGTAATCGAACCCCATCTCTCCGATCAGTGGTTCGTTAAAATGGGCCCTCTGGCCCAGCCGGTGATCCAGGCTATCGAAAATGATCAGATCAAATTCTACCCGGAACGCTGGAAAAAGAACGCCCTCAACTGGCTCTATAACATCCGGGATTGGTGCATCTCCCGCCAGATCTGGCTGGGGCATAAAATTCCGATCTGGTACTGTCCCGACCATCATGTCACCGCCTCGATCCCCCGACCGGAGAAATGCCCGATCTGCGGATCAACCGATCTGGTTCAGGATCCCGATGTGCTGGATACCTGGTTTTCCTCGTGGTTGTGGCCCTTCTCAACCTTCGGCTGGCCGGAAAAAAACAAGGATCTCGACTATTTCTATCCCACCAGCACCCTGGTCACTGATCCGGGCATCATCTTCTTCTGGGTGATCCGGATGATCATGGCCGGTTATGAATTCATGGGCAACAAACCCTTCAGCGAAGTCCACCTGCATGGAGTGGTCTGCGACGAACAGGGCCGCAAAATGAGCAAGTCACTGGGGAACTCCCCCGACCCGATCGATATCATCCAGACCTATTCGGCCGACGCCATGCGTTTCGCTATCATCTTCTCCACTCCTCCCGGCCAGAATACCCTCTATTCCGACAAACAAACCGAAATGGGACGTAACTTTACCAATAAAATCTGGAATGCCTTCCGACTGGTGATGATGAATATCGAAGATTTTAGTTTGTCCGAATTCCACTATGATCCATCACGACTCACCCTGCCCGACCAGTGGCTGCTCCACCGTCTCAACCACGCCATCGATCAGATCAATGCTGACCTAAAGGAATTCCGGTTCAACGAAGCCGAACATGCCATCTATGATTTCATCTGGAAGGATTACTGCGACTGGTACCTGGAAATTAACAAGCTGCGATGGTATCAGCCGGTATCCGATCAGGACAAAGCCATGTCTCAATACCTGTGTATTCATATCATGCAGGCGTTTCTCAAACTGCTGCACCCCTTCATGCCCTTCCTGACCGAGGAGATCTGGCAGAGCTTCAAATCAGCCGGGTTGTTGACCCGCGATCAGGATAAGCTCTCCATTATGGCGGCTCAGTTTCCTCAAGTCGATCCGGCCTGCGATTTCCCGGAAGCTTTTAAGGAGATGGAATTTTTGATGGAACTGATCTCCCAGATCCGTAATATCCGGTCTGAAAAGAATATTAAACCCAAGGATAAGGTCAACCTGGTCCTTAAACGGGATCTGCCGGTTATCGCTCAGAACCAAGCGTTTGTCGGCAACCTGGCCAAGGTGGATCAGATCAGTATCAGTGATACCGCTCCAGCCGACTCGGCCGTCGGGGTGGTCGGCGACCTGGAATTCTATATTCCCCTGAGCGGACTGGTCGATCTGGGCAAGGAAAAGGAAAAGATCGAGAAGGAAATAAAACAATTAGCCGGATATTTACAGGGATTGAATCAAAAACTGCAGAATGAGAAGTTTGTGAGCGGTGCCCCGGCCGAGGTAGTGGCCAAGGAAAAAGCCCGCCGCGACGAACTGCAGGCTAAATATGACACCCTACAGCAGGCCCTGGCCAAAATGAGCTGATTAAAAAAGGCCTTCCGGAATCTCCGGAAGGCCTTTTTATATAACGATCACTTGATATTCAAATCATAAACGGAAATACTGGATGAACGCCGTGACAGTTCATCCAGATCCACTTTCCCCGGATGATTCGCCACATGGCAGAATAACTCCCGGGTTTGTGGATCGTAATGGATCAGATTATCATTCATCTTGAATGTATCCAGTACCCGACCGGTTTTCAGGGATACAAAATCCACCAACCGGACTAAATTTCTAACTGATCAATATCTTTAATTTTTAAAGCTTGGCGGATCAGTTCTTCCAGACGATCGATTTGCTTCAAATTCCGAATGGCTTTAAGTTTGACGGCAGGCACAGTATGAAAACGCGCTTTCAGGATAGTAATCAGTGAATTAATGGAAGCCTCGAGTTTACCTTCGAGTTTACCCTCAAGCTTGCCTTCAAGCTTACCTTCAAGCTTACCTTCGAGTTTTCCTTCAAGCTTACCCTCAAGCTTACCCTCGCTGTATTTCTCCTGCAAAATGATTTCATCAAAACTAGTTAAGTAGGTCATAGGTAAATCTCCTTCATCCCGCTTGATTTCATCATAAATCAGCTTATTCTTCATCATGTCCGAAATATATAGTATTCCATCTATAAAACGAATTATGCTCCTGATTTGTTCCCGGGAAAATCCCTTATGAATCGACTTCTTGATCAGTTCTTTCTTGAAGTAATAATACCGTTCCTCATCATTCCGGTAGCTGACGGCATAACGAGCCGCCTGAATCACCGGGCCAAACGGATTAACCATCCTTTCCAGCGAATCTTCCGTATAATCAATCAGTTTAAGGGTATTATACCTAAATACCAGGCTGCAGCCATAAAACTCATACTCAAACCGGTCAGGCCGAAAACTTCGATTGATATCAGTGAATACAGCTGCACTGATGATCTTTTTCTGATACTTGTCATAAATCCGATAGAAATAGCGAAACATCCGCTCACTGAAGCCGGATTGCCGATATCCCTGGATCTCAATGTGAATCAGTATCCACTGTTCAGTCTGGTCTTTCAGCTTTACCTGGATCAGCTTATCCAAAACCCTCTGTCTGTTACTTCCGGAATTCATCGAAATTTCGGACAATTCCTTATCCAGCGACAAACACGCCTCACTGAAATCAATATGAGGATACAAATCGGGCACTATAAGTTCCAGAAACTGAGGCAGGTTTTGATCGATTACATGTTTCCACAAATCATCAAATGGAATCCTCATCATCTGTTCCTTACTATTTTCAATATACCTCAGAAAGGTTAAAAGTCAAACTTAAATTTATCGAACAGATTTCCGGATCGCATATTCTTCATTTTATTTAATCACCAGGTCTACAGTTATTGATTCCAAAATTCTTATCGCATGTAAACTACTAAAAGAGGGGGCCGAGTGAACTCAAAATGAATTCAATGCCCCAATTTTACAACCGTAATTTCTCGACAGCGAATTACAACCTAAAAATTGTATTATAAACCCTCCATTAAGCACGAGCTTTTAATCTTATATCGTACAACAACAGGATTCCTAATTTCAAATGACATATCGGAATCGGACGGTAAAGCCATGGGAATACTCATATAAACCACCGAATCATCTGCAAACAAAAGATATTGCAATTTATTGTTTTTCAGCTTTTTCGTCCGGCATTTGTCATGGCTGATAAAAAAAAGTTCATACTGAGGAGTATTTTGAATCAGATAATTCGCTATAATGCAATCTTTTTTCAGAAATGCCATTTCCCTAAATGAATCGAATACCGGACGAGGTAGTGATTTAAAGTTCGACGGATAATCCTTCTCCAATAACTGATAATCATTATATCCACTATGGATGATGGAAAATTCTCCACTGGCATTATCAAACCTGAAAATTCTATTTTCTATAGAATTTGATATATAACAATTGTTTTCACTGTCAACAAGCATACAACCACCTAGACCAACGATGCTGATGGCATTCAATAACTGATCATTAAAATTAAGATTCCCTACTTTTTCTTTTTTGTTTTTAGTAATATCCAGTGAAAACAAAGAATATCCTGCCGAGGGATTCCCATCAGAAAAGTAGATATGGTTATCACATCCTATTCCAATAGGATCAGTAAGAGCATATCCTTCAAAATGATGCCCCTGCATCAAGAGCTTCCCGTCATTGACTTTGAAGTTAATTGCATAATTAGGAGAATAGAAACACCAAACACTATTATCACTCCTGTCTTTTACAAGACAAAAACAATGAGTTTTCAGCCCGGGAAACACTTTTTCCGGATCAATGATTTCAAATTTCTTCCGAGAATAATCAATATAGATTAGTTTAAACTTCTCCAAATCCCGAATAAAGAAATGATTGTTATCAACAGCAACAAAATTCCAGATCGCTTTAATAAACAATGAATCAAAATCGAACGTTAATGTGTCGACAAAATCAAAACACGAATCAAAATCAGATTCTTTCAATTCCACAGTTTCAATCTTATCTGATACAGCTTGCTTATGGCTGCAAAGCATAAACAGTATACAAAAGCATATAACAATCAGCCCCAACCTCCGAATAAATCTCATTAGATCTCCTCCTTAATTATTAAAACCAATCAACAGACTGATCAATAGTGTCTGTCCATTCACTGATACCCGGTCCATGAGATTCCCCTTTCCATGAACACACCGATGAAGGATGATGAAAGAATTCCGGAAAGCTTCATAATGCCGGCATTACTCCTTCCGGCCTTCCATGCCGTTTATCCGATCAACAATTGTTTTATCCTGTGGTTTTATGATAAGGCTTTCGACATCATTTGTCAAGCATCTTTTGGGAGAAGGATTTGAGTAGTAGCACCCCGACCATGTTATAGTAATACCCTGATCGAATTGTTAATGATCCAAAATCTCCCGGATTTTGACAGACAGCTCCCGGATGGTGAAGGGTTTTTGGATGAAATGGACGCCTTCATCTAAGACGCCGTGATGGGCGATAACATCGGCCGTATATCCCGACATGAAAAGGCGGCCGAGCTGAGGATAGATCGAGAGCATATTCTTTGCCAGTTCGCGGCCGTTCATTTCCGGCATGATCACATCGGTCATTAATAAATCGATCTCTCCGGAATGCTCACGAGCCATGGCAATAGCCTGTCCCGGAGTGGAAGCCGCCAGCACCTTATATCCCAACCCGGTCAGCATGATGGAGGTCATTTTCAGAATAGCCGGTTCATCCTCCACCAACAGGATAGTCCCTTGTCGGGCAGCAAGCGGTTCGAGTTTGGATTCTGGGCTCTGAGTCCCGCGTTTTTCTCGATGACGGGGAAGATAAATCTTGATACTGGTTCCCTGGCCCGGTTCGCTGTAGACTGTAATGAAACCGTCGTTCTGCCTGACGATACCATAAATCGTGGCCAGTCCCAGACCGGTTCCCCGCCCCAATTCCTTGGTCGTAAAAAAGGGCTCAAACAGGTGGCCCAAGGTCTCTTTATCCATCCCGGCGCCATTATCGCTCACAATCAGGCGTATGTAATCCCCGGCTTTGGCATCGGCGGCAATCCGGCAATAGTTTTCATCAACCGAGACATTTTCCGTTTCGATGGTGATTCGGCCATTGCCCTTGATGGCATCACGGGCGTTGACACAAAGATTGGCCAAAATCTGGTCAATCTGGCTGGGATCGATCATTACCGATCCGAGCTCACTGCCGGGAATCCACGATAATTTAATATTTTCCCCGATCAGCCGTTCCAGCATCCGGAGCATGCCTTCCACGGTGGCATTCAGATCGATCACAATCGGGGAAACGGTCTGTTTACGGGCAAAAGCCAGCAATTGCCGGGTCAGGTTGGCGGATCGTTCGGCGGCTTTGCGAATCTCTTTCAGATTGGCCGCTAAGGGATGATCCGGCTCTATTTCGGCCAATCCCAGATCAGTATATCCGAGAATCACGCCCAGCATATTGTTGAAATCATGGGCCACCCCTCCAGCCAATCGTCCGACCGATTCCATTTTCTGGGCTTGCACTAACTGAGCCTGGAGTTTGTTATGCTCGGCTTCGGACCGTTTCCGTTCGGTAATATCCCGGTAGATAGACTGATAGCTCCCATCCGGCATCATCTTGGTCCTCATCTCAACATGGATTTCCTCCCCCTCAGGATTGATCATAATCCGCTGAGCTTCAACGATCTGACCTTGCCGAAGCAAATCATACCGTAGCGGTGAAGCTTGAATACTCTCCGGTTTAAAGGGCAGATCCCGGATATCGATTCCGATGATAGCCTGGCTGGAAAATCCAATCATATCACAAAATGCCTGATTAGCCCCGATAATGATACCCTGGGGTGAACCCAGCAGAATTCCATCGACCGCCAATTCGATCAGTTCGCGAAATCGGTTTTCGCTCTCTCTCAATTCCTCCTCATGCTGCCTGCGGTCGGTAATTTCGGTCGTCATACCACATAGCCCGGTCACTTCTCCACTTGCGCTATGCAAGGGAAACTTGACCGAGATGAAATATCGATTACCATTCGGATAAGTCAATACCTCATCAAGTTCAAGGACCCGATCCGATTCCATTGCATTCAGATCATGGCTACGAAAGACCTGAGCATCGGCAGGGGGAAAGAGATCCTGGTCGGTTTTGCCAAGCACCTCTTGTCGCATCAATCCGGTTACTTCTTCCCACTTCCGGTTAACCAGTTGATACCCCCCCCGGCAGTTCTTGACATAGATCAATGCCCCGCTGTGTTCAATCAGATCGGCCATGAACCGTTGATTTTCCCTCAACGCATCTTCCACCTGTTTTCGTTCCGTAATATCCTGACTGATCCCAAATACCCGGATCGGTTTTTTCTGATTATCCATCTCCACTTCACCCATCGAAATCAGATATCGGAGTTCTCCTGTATCTTTTTTAAAAATCCTCATTTCCATCGAATAAGGATTACCGGTCGACAATGATTCTGCTATGATAGAATTTGATCGATCCCGGTCTTGCGGGTGAATCCGTTCCGTTACCTCTCTGAAACTGGGATAACTATCCAAAGGAAATCCCATTATTTTCAGGCCCTCTTCAGACACAATGAAACGATCGGCTATGATATCCCAACTCCAGCTCCCAACATGGGCGATGGCCTGACTACGCTTCAGATTCTCCAACGATTCCTTTAGTACTTTCTCCGCTCTAAGACGATCAGAAACATCATAGATAAAAGAAAATAAAAGCTGTTTGCCTTTGATTTGAACTGGTCCCGAATAAACCTCAACATCGCGGATTGAACCATCAGCTCGACGATGATGAAAATTAAAGCAGCTTTTCTTCATTGCAATAGCCGAATTCATTTCGGCGACAATTTCTTCCTGAGTTAATATATTGATCTGGGCAATATTCATTGTCAAAAGTTCATTTCGGGTCCAACTATAATACTCCACCGCCGCCTGATTGACATCCAAAATCTTTCCGGTTTTCGGATCAAGCAGCAGCATAACCGAATGGTGGTTATCAAACAAGATCCGGTATTTTTCTTCATAATTCCTTAGTTTTTCCTCAATTATACGGTGCCGGGTAATATCGATCCATATGCTCAAAACTCCGATGATCGCCCCATCACTCATCTTCCGCCGAGGAACAGCACTAATCTCGAACCATCGATAATCATTGGATTCCGGCACAGCCATTCCCATTATCACATTCCGCACCGCCTGTCCGGTACCAAGGGCGATCGTTCCGGGAAAATCCGAGGTATCGAAAGCCGAACCATCGTCACGAACCGCTTTCCTCAATAAATCAGCCGGCAGCATCCCCATCATTTGATCCGGAGTGAGCATAAAAACCTCAGCGGCGGCCGAATTGGCATATAGTATCCGTCCATCCCGATCCTGATCAATAACGCCATGCGGCATCATTTCAAGCAAAAACTGATCCAATTCCAAAGGTGTTGATTGATTCGGCATCATCGTGCTCCAGGGGTAAATCGATTATTGATATCATGAAAGCGCCGGCGGATCGATTCCCGGGATAATCCCGGCCAAAATCCGGTATCACATGTCTCACCTTATCATAATAAAATATATCGTCCAATGAATGTCAAGCGTTATAAAAATAAAGTCGATTTTGCCGCTACATCTAAAAAAATTTTACTATTCCCTAACGACTCCAGGTTACCCCAATCTTTTATCCGATTCATGGTTTATCCCCGGTATAGTGGAGTAAAATATGAAATACCAAAGCGGATACATCATATCAAAGGATTTTCAGGACTCAATCATGTCAATGATTCAGAATGATTATAACAATTTATCGGTATTCAACCGGTAAAGTTTGATGCAGCGATGTGCCGGATTCATATCATTCATAGGCTCCGCTTCATTGATGATGTCACGCTCAATAAACAAATTATTCCAGGTTCCTATGAAAAAGTGATTCGATTTTGGGATATGAGAATAAATCTTTTTTTGCTGGGTATCAATCAGATCATAATATGTCATAATCATTCCATCGGATGCAGTACGGTTGATCGTGTCGGTCACCATATCTCCTTCTCTTTGCCAAAGATCGATCAGCAGATAACGATCTTCAACAAAATAGAGTCTGAAAATGCAATTCATATTTAACCAGTTGCGTTTATATTTTTCTTCACATTCTTTTTCCGAGACGGAATCGATCTCTAAAAATTCATAGGGAAAATAAGGATTGGTATAATATCCTATACTCAAATCCCCCACCCAATGGCGGATTTTATATTCCTGAGTGGAACACAGAAAAGATTGACCATTGGAAAAAGCGTGTTGGATGGACATATGATGGGTTTTACAGCCCTTATACTTGTTGTTTTCCGATTCGGTATAGATGCTCCACAATGGAGTCAGGCTGTCGCTGGTTAGATCATAATGGGCAAACAACAACCCAGTGGGTTCAAAAATCATATTAATCAAGAATAGTTCAGGACCCATTTCATAAAAGCAATGAAAAATCCGGTCTGTTTTTTTCAGGGAAATCGATTTAATGAACTGATTGGTAAAGGAATAACAATTGATAGCTCCTTGGGGCCAGGTCAATACCAAGACCATTGAATCATTGATTTGAGTCCAGTGATTGTTTTTAATCTGAGTCTTTCCAAATCCATTTTCACCAATTCGGTTAAGGTATTCACCTCGACGATTAAATACCATAGGAAGAGGGTCCATCTCCCCCACCGCAACAATAAATGAATCATTCATCAGCACTCTGTCAAACTTAGATATCACAGATTCCGATGTACACTGCAAAACAAAACTATCAACCACACAGAACAGATCACGACCATCTTTGATCTGTTCTGTATTACCTTGAACCAATGGAATCATGACATCCTTCCGCTGATCAGGCACTCCTCTCCGAACACATCCAATCAATAAGTAGAACAATCCAAGAACCAGTAGCCGTTTCATGCTTCCCTCCCCTTGTGAATGAATTACAGAATCACAGCCGGAAAAACTCCATATTATATTAATTGATAATTAAAACTCAATTAATCCGGATCCGTCAATAGATTATCATTCGACACCTATTTTCAACCCAGACTTGATGAAAAATTATGTTGCATAGTGTCAATCAATGAATCTAAAAATCTTCTCAACAACCAAAAGCGATAGCTTATAATCAGGAAAAAACAATCCGGAAAATGATTAAGTACCGAAAAAAATAGAAATCCGAATCCGGGAACAGATGATAAGTTCATTGTGACGAGATTACTCCAGTTAAATCTCCACTTTGGTATATATTATATCATGGATTCAATATACTCGCTTTTTTCAGAATGTCAATGCCTTTTCAAAGAGCATTAACCTCCCCCCCCTAAAAACTTCAATCGAAGCTCACGGTTAATATCATTGATAAGGAAGAGAGCTCGCTTTGAAACCGTCTCATTTTCTCAGCTCCGGATAGATTTTCCGGGCACAATCGGGACACAGACTATGGCTGAAGGAGGCTTCGGAATGAGCGCTGATATAAGTCTCAACCTCCTTCCAGTATCCTTCATCATCCCGGATTTTTTTGCAGTTGGAACAAATCGGCAGTAATCCATTGAGTGTTTTGATATTATTGAGAGCCGTTTCCAGTTCTCCGGTTTTCTGCTGTAGATCGTCCCGCTGGCGGGCAATCTCCTGGTTACCGGATTGTAATACAACATTCATTTTTGTTTTTACCCGGTTAACATAGATCAGGATTCCTGAAAACCCTATTGTTAGCACCAGAACCAACCCTCCCAGGATAATAGTCCAATGCTGCCGTTCCAATTCGGCATCCTGGAGTTGTTGGGTTCCCATTAATCTTAGGTTTTCCTTTTCCTTCTGCTGGGTTTGATATTTAATCTGAAGATCCAGAATAATCCGGTTATTGCTTTCATTGAACATACTGTCACGGATCGTATCATAGATCAAATACTGCTGATGAGCGATCTTCCACAATCCCATTTCCTGGTAGATCTCCGATAGTTTAAGGTAATTGTCCCGCATCAGGGCTCGCTGTCGGATAGCCCCCGCAATTTCGATGCTTTTCCTGAGATTCTCAATAGCCGAATCATACTGCCGCTTTTTCCAGTAACTGGTTCCGATGTTCTTCAGGGCGTTAGCTTCCCGCTCGCGATTATTTGATTTTCGGGCTTTAATTAAGGCCTGCCTGGCCAGTTCCAATGCCTGATCATAATCCGCTTTTAGATTATAAATATTGGCCAGTGCGTTCAGATCCAGAATTATTCCCCCATTATCAGGTACATCCCGTTCATAAACCTTCAATGACACATTATAATAATAAAGTGCGGAATCATAATTCTGGCTGATTTCCCAAGCATATCCCAAATTATGGTAGGTATATCCGGTAACCAGGATATCATTTCGGATGGGTTTACCTTTCTCCAAGGCCTCAAGAAACGTACTCATTCCCGACTCAATTTTTCCCCATTCCAGATAAACACGTCCAATATTATTAAGCGTCAGGCATTCTCCCGAAATGTCCTTTAGTTGTTGTCGGATTTTCAGGGATTCCGAATAGTATTCCAGGGCTTTTTCATAATAAGCCCACTGCCAGTAGATAACTCCGATACTGTTAAGAATGGACGCTCTCGGCTCAGGATCCTTCAGACTGGTTGAAACGGCTAGGGCGTGGTTGAGGCAGATCAGGGCACTGTCATACTCACTCTGGCGCCACAGGAAGAGACCTTTCTCGCGTAAGGTTTTAGCCAACCGGAGCGAATCACGGCATCTGGAATAATACTTAACCGATTGGGTAAATGTCAGCCGAGCTTTTTGAGTCTGGTCAGTTTTATTGTACAGCCGGGCTAATTGATAGGTAATCTTTGCCATCATTTCCATATAGTTGGAATCCGTAGCCATGATCATAGACTGGTGGTAAAGCTCTTCGGCCAAGGCAAATTCCCGGCGATAGTCATGAAAGATCCCCCGTTCGATCAAAGCAGCAGTCCGGCTGCGATGGTCATTCAACCGATCCGCCGCTTCGGTTGCCAGATTGATATACGACAATACACTGTCTGACTTTCGATTATTGTATTCTTCCGCCAATTGCAGATAAATCGACAACGATGCTTTGACATCGGATGTATCGATCAGGGTAATCAGACTATCACACCGATCCCGAGCTTCTATCATTACTGAAAATAGAATAATCCATAAAAATATTTTATTCATTAAAGCTCCCTAGTTTTAAATCATAGGCTATTGATTCCAGATCCACATGGGTGATCTTTGAAATCATTCATCAATCAATAACCTTACAATATAATCGAAATGACCTAAAAAGCAACATCAAGCGGAGCTGATCGATTAGGCCTGACCATCAAAGCTTTTCATCAATTCCGACCAATCAGAATCATCATCTTCTATAATAACGATCAACACTATGGTTTTATAATTTGGAATGTCATGATAGAAAGAGCCTGAAACCACAAATCAGGCAGAATGATCAATCAGGTTATTCCGGTGGATTTTGTTGCCGGTTTTGTTTATAAAGCTCTCGGATTCTCAACAGGCAGGGGTAGTAAATATCCGATTTGAAATCGGGAAAGGTCCAGGGGAAAACCGTAAAGCTTCCTTTTCGGTAATATAAGGTCAGATCGGCATATACCCCGGAATGGAGGTGAATCTTCTGCCCTCCGAACTTCATCGAAGCCAACACGATCTTCTGGTAATCCAGGTAGCCCGGATCCAGATTGAACTGCCGATTTCCGTTTATCATCCCTTCCTCCTCGATCCGGTTGGTCACCCGTTTGATCGAAGCGATCGCTTCCGGGGGAATCAGGGCCTGAAACGAAATGAATCGCCGGTACAGCGGCTCTCCCATCTCCTTTTGATAATAATCAGTCAAGCCGAATTCATAATCAGCACTCTGATAATCGATTTTACCCCAATGGAGGATCAGACGATCCATGATATGATTCCATTCGGTCCGGCCATTGGTAAGGATTGCCATGAACAGCTTGACCGGATCGACGCTAACGACCTGGGCCATCCAGAACGCTCCTGGCTTCTTCCCAGATTGCAGGTGGAATATTGAAAAACTGCTGAATGGCCTGAACCGTGGGAAGATGGATTTTGGTGTTTCTTTGGCTGGAATAGTGCTTGACGAAATCATCCCGGATATAGATCCGTCCGGGCTGCTGCCGGTCGATCCGGGTCAGGCAGAGGTGTCTCATCGATTTTTGATAAAAGGAATCTTTCCAATATAAAAGAAAATCATTCACATCAAGTGGGTGTAAGATAAATGAATAGCGGAATTTTTTTTGATCCCGGGAAACCGAATACAAACGGTATTGCTGATTGGAGCTGCAAAACTCCAATTCCAGCCGGGTATCTTCATCCTGGATCCGGATTACGGTTTCCGACCGGATCGGAAGCGGGGTCGAAATTAGATATCCCGGATCCACCAGATAATCCTCATCCGCCATCCGCAGAACCAATCCGCAATGGACGGCCTGTCCCCATGTCATATCCATCACAATCGGATCGGCTTGATACCCCAGACGATAGAGAATGCTCCACAAGAAGTAAGTCAGTGAATAACAGGTACCACCCAGATGATTCTCTAGATAATCGACCCATACTTCCTCAGGCATCCGCAATCGATCCCATTCCCCCTTGATCTGGTTAAATTTGATGATTTTACTCAAATTCTCGTAGGGCAGATTGGAGAAGGCTTTGAGAACCCGTTGCAACATATTATTATCGGGAAGATGAACGGGGATTTGAAAATGACGCAGAAAGAGTTCGGCCGTGGAATGATGCTGATCCAGACCGAATCGAGGATGAATGATCATCGTTTCTTTTCGATTTCGAAAATCTTGGGTTTCAGCCCCATTTTTGTCAGACGGACTTGCTCTTGCTCGGCCTCTTTTTTATCTTTGTAAACGGCCGTAAAGACATAATAAAACTTTTTATCGATCCCGTCATACTTTTTGGAATCAAAGACAAAACTTTCGATCTTATAGTTCTTCTTGAAAAAGGTGGTGGCCTTGATGCACTCCGACGCCTGCCGGTCCTTGTAAATGGCCACCAGGTAATCTTTGGTGATCGTAATAGTATCGGCAGAGGTCGAATTGATGTTGGGCATGTTCTGCTTGCATCCTGTAAGAATCGACATGCCCATCAGGATTACAACCATCAGTCTTTTAACATTTTTCATATATAATCTTCCCTCCTTAGTTCTTTGGCGATGTTGATTGAGTATTTATCCATTTTGCGCCGCAATGAATCCCGGGTAATTCCCAGATTCTTGCAGGCCTTGGCTTTATTGTAATCGGCATTTTTCAGAGCCTGGATGATCAGATTCCGTTCCGTCTGTTCCAGATTGATCGATTCGGCCGGCCGGGCAGCCGCAGATTTATTACCTCTCATTAGGATCGGGAAATGGCGGGGCATCAGAAACTCCTCATCGCACAGAATCACGGCCTGCTCCACGATGTTCTTCAACTCGCGGATATTCCCCGGAAACGGATAAGCCATCAGTTCTTCAGCGGCATGCATACTCAGGCCGCGGATATTTTTCTTCAACTTTAGGTTAAACTCCCGTAAAAAAAACTCCGCCAGGCGGGTGATATCATCTTTCCGTTCCCTCAACGGCGGCACCAAAATCCGAAATATATTCAGACGATAAAACAGATCCCGGCGAAATTCTCCCTGTTCCACGGCCTGTTCCAGATTTTTGTTGGTGGCCGCCACCACTCTGAAATCCAACTTAATGATCTTACTTCCTCCCACATAACGGATTTCACGGTTCTCCAGCACCCGAAGCAAATTCTTCTGGACCGATAAGGAGATATCTCCGATCTCGTCCAAAAAAATGGTTCCCCCATTGGCAATCTCGAACAAACCTTTACGAGTCACCTTAGCATCGGTAAAGGAACCCTTCTCATGTCCAAATAATTCACTCTCAATCAGGGTTTCAGGAATGGAGGAACTGTTAACAGGGATAAAGGGTTTATCGGCATTAGGACCTTCAAAATGAATGGCCCGGGCAATCAATTCCTTACCGGTTCCGCTTTCACCCTCGATCAGGACAGAGGTATCGGGGAATTCGATGATCTTGGAGATCAGCTTTTTGATCTCCTGGATCGGCCGGCTGGCACCGATGATCTGTTCAATCCCTTTATTGGATTTGTCAACCCCTTCGATCAGGGTTGACAACTGCTCCTTCAGAATCTTCTTTTCCTGTTTGAGCTGGTGGTATACCCGGGTCTTTTCGATTGCCAGCAACAGATTATTCAAATTGACCGGTTTGAGGATAAAATCGGATACTCCCATTCGGATTGCCTGGATCGCAGCATCCAGATCGCCGTGTCCGGTAATGATGATGATCTCCATGTCGGTGCTGAGCTTTTTAATCTTGGAGATAAAGCTGAATCCATCCTCACCCGGCATCTTCAGATCGGTGATGATGATATCGATGGTCTGATGCTCGAAAATATCGATGGCGGCTTTGGCATCGCCGGCATAATGGACCAGATAACCATGTTCCCGAAGAAACGATCCCAACGTTCGATCGATGACCGGATAATCATCAACCAAAAGAATCGTTAATTGAGGTTCTACATTTTTATTTTTTGACATAGGCGCAGCACTCAAACCATTCCTTTAGTCATCCCTTCCCATGGTGCGATCCGATCAATCGGCAGACCGGGAATATGGAAACCTTGTTATTCATAAAACAAAAAAACCGGAATGGACATTTCACAATCAGCTCCATCAGAAACGATTATGATCCGGCATAAGTGGACAATCAGGATGCATCGGCATAGTGAAATGATGCCGGGCATCAGAACGTTAAACCGAATTTCTGGAAAATTGTTTCAGGTATTTTTGAGCCAGATGAATATACTCTTCGGCGTTTTGCCGATTGGCTTCCATCATTTCAGGGGTCAAAGTTTTTACGATCTTTGCCGGCAAACCCATCACCAGGCTGAAGTCGGGAATCCGGGACCGCGGCGGAATAAGGCTTCCGGCGCCGACAATACAATACTGACCGATCTCGGCATCATCGAGCACGGTAGCGTTCATGCCGATCAGGCTGTAATCTCCGACCTGGGCGGCGTGGACGACAGCGGCATGACCGATGGTAACATAGCTGCCGATCTCGACGGGGATATCCTGACTGACATGGATCACGGCATTATCCTGAACATTGGAGCCTCGTCCGATCCGGATGGGAGCCAGATCAGCCCTCACAACAGCTCCATACCACACACTGACCTGATCCCCCAGTGACACCCGGCCAATCACCCGGGCCGTATCGGCCACAAAGACATCGGTTCCATAGTGAAGATCATCCGGTTCCATCATACAATTCACTTTCTCTACTCTAAAAATCAAGCGTCAAAAAACCAAATCCGGCCAATTCATGCCGGAGAAGATCCAGCATAGGCGTCAATCCCCTGGCCTGATCGGATTCGGCATTGACGACCAGCAGAGGTTCATGCAGGGATAAGCGCACCAGGATCCAGCTTCCGAAATCGCCGGAACGGAAACTGATCCGGACACCTTCGGTGGTATCCATTGTCAATCCCCGGTGAGAGGCATACCGGACTAAATGCTCAATGCATTGGCGGCCGGCGGCCTGAAAATCATCAGAGTGAATGGGAATCCGCCAGTTTCGGCTTTCAGCGGGCTCCTGCAGCTCACTCAGAACGGATTCCAGAGTGTATCCCCGGGATTTGAGACGAGCCATATAGATCAAGATTCGGGCTACGGTGTAACATCCATCGTCGGCATAGCGGTTCTCACGAAACATGACATGGCCGGAGGTCTCTCCACCGGCCCAACATTCCAATCCGGACTGGTTTAGACGCTTCATTTCATTACGGACATTGGCATATCCGCGTTTGAAGCGTCGATGAACGCCTCCACGCGCCGTAATGAACCGGCTCAATCCGTCGGAGGTAACACTATCGGTGACCACATAAGAGCCGGGATGATCGGAAAGGGTCATAGCGGCTATCAGCGCCAGCAGACGGTTATGAGTCACCGGCCGGCCATCCGGTAAAACCACCGAACTCCGATCCCCATCGGTATCGAAAATAATACCCAGATCGGCCCGATGCTTGACGACGGCAGCCGAAAGGTCCCGAATCGCATCCGGATCTTCAGGGTTCGGCACATGGTGCGGAAAGCGTCCGTCCGGCTCCAGATATAAACTACCCTCAATATCAGCCCCCAATGGACTCAGTATATAGTCGGCAAAAAAACCTGATGCGCCGTTGCCGGCATCAGTCAAAATCCGTAAGCCATTCAAAGGACGGCTATCAGACGAATCAACGCCGATCCCCCGGCGGATCAAATCCACAATTCCCCGGGCATATACCGACAAATAATCCTTTGCCTGCCGTTTCCCTGTAATTTCATCCGGCAAAACCACGGTATCATCACAGATGCTATCATTTAAGCACCCTTGCAGCAGATTCCGGATCTGATCTTTGCTGTAGGAATCCTCAGGGCTGAAAAACTTCAATCCGTTCCAGGACTGAGGAAGATGGCTGGCTGTAATCATGATACCGGCCGCGGCGGAAAAATAACCGACTGCCTGAAAGATTTCCGGTGTGGTGGATACATGCTTCCATTGAGGCTCCGTCACCAGATGGATGGTACGTATACCGTGCCGGCTCAGGGCTCGGCCCAGGCATTCCTCAATCCGGGGTCCCGATATCCGGCTGTCTTTGCCGATCACCACCAGAGGATCAGGTGTAATTTCCTTCAGTTGCCGGCTCCACACCGACATCAAACAATTTATAAAACCATCATTCAGATCCGTTTCGGCTTGTCCCCGAATATCGGAACCGGATAAAAGAGTAAGGGGATTCATGGATTAATTCCTTTGATTTGATCCATCACCTGATCCAGGATCCTAAAATCGTTTATGATTGATCCTTTAACTTCATCCGGCAAGAGTTTCCAGATTTGACGCCACAACTGGTCGCAGGTTTCCAATAGTTCGCTGAAGACCGATCGTCCTTTCTCGGTCAGACCGATAAAGACCACCCGACGATCTTCGGCTGAGTTCTCACGGACGATATACTTTTTTTTAACCAGGCTGTCGATAATCCTGGTAATTCTGGACTCCGCCAATTCCATCCGATTGGATAGTTCGGTCATCTTGATTTTTTCATCCGGTGACCGGAACGATCGAATCGCCCGGGATTCCGACAGAGTCAGACGATAATGGGCGGCGATATCCATTTCGCGGGAGGTGCATTGATCGCTGACTCGTTTGATAAAATTACCCAATTCATCCATTGTTTTGTACTCCATCCTTAGGTGATCATCGTGACGATAGCCTGCATAATAACGCGGCTGCACTCTTTTTTGGTCATGACTGGAAACTCCTGTGGCTGGGATCCAGGCCCGATCAGGGTTATCTGGTTGGTATCGCCTCCCATCTCACTGCCGACGCGGGTAGGATTGTTCAACACGATCATGTCCATCCTCTTTTCATTCTTTTTTCGGAGGGCATATTCCAGATCATGATCGGTTTCAAGAGCAAATCCTACCAGGATCTGGCGAGTTTTCTCACGGCCGGCCCGTGCCATGATATCCGGATTCTTGATCAACTTGAGCTGTAACTCATCGGATTTTTTCAACTTGACTGATGAAAACGATTGAGGCCGATAATCACATACCGCGGCGGCTCCAATCGCAATATCCTGGGAAGAGAAACCGTCAAAAAATGCCGCTTCCATTTCACAGGCACTGGTAACCGGATACAGAGTGACCGGCAAACGGGCAAAATCGACATCGCTCCTGCCGGAGATAACGGTTACCCTGGCCCCCATTTGAATAGCGGTTTCCGCCAGATAGTATCCCATTTTTCCGCTTGAAAAATTGGAAAGATAGCGAACCGGGTCGATGGCCTCAATCGTTCGGCCGGCCGTAATCAACACCTTCCGCCCTCCCAGGGAACGATCCGGATTGAGCAGCGCTTCAACCTCGGACACAATTGCCGGAATCTCCGGTAGTCTGCCCTTGCCCTCGGTCTTACACGCCAGTTCACCGGATTGAGGTTCCATGATATGAATCCCGTGCGATTGAAGCCGGCTCAGATTTTCCTGCACCACGGGATTGAGATACATAAAATGGTTCATGGCAGGAACGATCAGGATAGGTTTTTGGAGCATACCGGTCATGATCGTAGCCGAAAGCAAATCATCGGCAATTCCGGAGGCATACTTGCCGATCGAATTGGCGGTAGCCGGTGCAATCAGCACCAAATCAGCCCATTTCACCAGCGCAATATGATCAATCTCAAACGGCCGGCCGGAACGGAACATCTCACTGTAAACCGGATTACCGCTCAACGTTTCAAGCACCGTAGACGTCACCAGATGCCGGCCCGAATCCGTCAGAATCACTTTAACCTGATACCCGGATTTGATCAGCCGGCGGATCAGTTCTGGAGCTTTATAAGCCGCAATCGACCCGGTAATGCCCAGTAGTATTTTATTTCGATCTGTCATTACCAACTCGCTCAAAAATAGTGTGTATTCATGGCTTGATTGGGATACAATGGGAAATGGATACAGCACATCATCCTGCCATTTTCCTGCGGTTCGATTTTCAAATGACCATTGTGAATTCTAATAATCTCCCTGATCATAATCATCCCCTCCCAGGACAGATACTCCGTGCTATCGGGATGCACCTGATTCATCAATTCAGGGTGAAAAGACAGCTCCAACTCCAACCAGTAGAGGCTTTTCTGCAATTGGATCAAAATAACGGAATTTTCGGCGCCATGGTTGATAGCTGCGTATATCAATAATTCCAGCAAACGGTTCAGTAGCTCTTTATCTCCGGAAATAACCGGTAAAATCATATCCGCTTCCGGGTATTCTATCCGGATATTCTTCCCTTCGGCTTCCTCCTTCACCACGCGCTCGACACTCTGCAGCAGATGATCAAACCGGATCTTATCCTTATAGGGTTTGAAAAACGTTTTCATCAGAAACAGACTGGAAATCTCACTATACACATACTGAATCTGGTTCAGGGATTTCTGGATCTGCTGATAAAGCGACGGCTGGGCGATTTCTTCCCGATCGAGGTGCAGGGTCTCAAAAAAACTCTGCAGCGCATTAAGTGGATTTTTGAACTGAGTCAAGGCCCGCTGAAACACTTTAATCTTAAGGGTCTCTTCATCTCGAAGGTAATAAAAATGAAGGATCCCCGGCAGCGTATTGGACACAAAATCATCCAGTAATTCCAGGATTTGCTTATCAATCGAGGGACTGCTCTGTTCTTCCGACCCGTGGATGGTGATTTCGGTGGCTTGACCATAGGGCGCGAACAGGGTTTTATGAAAAAGAATGGGATCGGTCGGCAGATGGGGTGTCATCTCGGTACTGGTGAGCGGGGTAATCGAACTGTTTTCCAATTTATAATCGGACTTGATGGTATCCAGGACAAATGATGAGTCAGGATGATAAGCAACAAAGAGATCCGGCCCAATCCTTATGCAAACCCTTGAGATATAAAGCAAGCGGGCAATCAAATCAACAAAGTTTTTCCAGAATTGATGCGGAGCCAGGGTTTGCTTCTTAATCAAGTGATTCAATGACGATCCGATGATCAGTTTGAAATTGCTGACATCCAGCATCTGATTCAGACGAGTCAGAATATAGTCCTGAGTGTACTCGGGCTGTAAGGCCTGACTTTGTTTGGCGATCTTTACCCCGAGAATTGAATTGATGATTTTATTCTGATTGAAAGGTTTGAGAATATACTTTTCAATACCGAGGGAACGGGCATAAAAAGCTTCCGATTTGGATATATTAATTCCACTGATGGCGATAATCGGAATAGTCCTCAGGTGGGGTTCACTTTTCAGAAAGCGGGCCACCTGAAATCCGTTCATGACCGGCATGGTAATATCCAGAATAATGACATCCGGCAATTCTTTAGCCAGAATTTGAAGGGCGGAAAAAAAATCCTGGGCGATCTCCACCAGAAATCCCTGATTTTTCAAGGTAAACCGGATTCCCTGCAGAAGGGTGATCGAATCATCAATGACCAATACCCGGCGGGCATTGATCAACTGAATATGGTGAAGAATCTTATAGACATAGGCCTCCAGAAGCGGCAAATTATCACGATCATTCACAAAAAATTCATTGATTCCGTACTCGAATCCGATATTTTTCAGATCGCTCTCATCCTCTTCAATCAAAGCCAGAATCGGAAGCTTATTCAGGTTTTCATCATTTCGGAGCCGGTTGATAAAGCGGAGCTTGTTTTGATAATCCTCGGTCAGATCGATCAGAATCAAATGAGGTTGGATGGCCTCGATAATACTCCCCAGACTCTCCTGAAACCATGACTCATAAAGCTGGTAATGCTGGTATTTTTTAAGCGCCGCCTGAATAATATGCTGACGGATCTGGGAGTTGTCAACAATCAAAATCTTCTTGGTTTCATCCTGGGCACGTGAATTCAGAATATTGGATATAATATTGATCCCATAGGGAGAAACCAGTTCATCCATCGACAGAGCCGTATCAGTATAAATCAGATTCTCGGAAATCTGTTCAATATCGATTTCCTTTTGATAAACCATTACAATCGGAAGGAACCATTTTCGCCGAATCGCAATAATCGTGTCTTTATGCTCTTTTTCCAGAAAAACGTCCATGATCAGGACGGCATGATCATACTCTTTCTGCTGCAGGACCTCCATCAAAAGGTCCAGATCATAAAAAACCTCGCAGGGGAAATGCACCGTTCGGATGAAATTCTCAAGAGTTGTCACATAATCCGATATGTCGCGGATATAGAAAAAAACCTTCATCATAGTAATTGACACCTCCTTTGGACATCCTGCAATTGCTGACGAACCTGACTGATGAGATGATCGTAGGAACAGGGCATCATGAGTTTGAAGTCGCGTTTACGGAACACTCCATCGATCAGCACCGATTCGACCTGCCGGGGATCAGCGCTATAGACCAGATAAGACGCAATACGTTCTTCAGCAAATGGTTGCATTGAGAATCCGGCTTGAGGATTCAGAATAACAGCATCGGCTTTCAGTCCGACAGCGATACGACCAATTTGGTGATCTCGGTGCAGGGATCTGGCCGGAATGGCCGTAACCATCCGCAGCAAATCATCAGCCCGGATAGCGTCAGGACCGAGTTTGACCTTCTGGAGCAGGGCCGCGGATCGAATCTCGTTCCAGATACTCAATGTATTACTGCAGGCGGCTCCATCTGCTCCAAGGGTGACTGGAATTCCCATTTTCATCATCCGCACCACCTGAGCGATCCCCGATCCCAGCTTGAGGTTAGAGGAGGGACAATGCAGTACGGTGGTACCGCTCTGCCGGATAAGATCAAACTCTTTATCGTCCAGCCAGATACAATGAGCCAACAACAGGGATGAATTCAGTAATCCCAGATTGCCTAAATATTCGACATTCTCCATGCCGGTTTCCTGCCGGATCAGTTCGATCTCCCCGGTGTTCTCAGAGGCATGGGTATGGATCATCAACTGATGATGATCAGCAAACTCCCCGATCGATTTGAGCATTGAACGGGAACAGGTTACGGCAAACCGCGGATTAAGAATATACTGAAGGCGACCGTTCTGATAATCATGCCATTGTTTCATCAATTCGAGGCTTTCATCCAAAGCGGTTTCGGTTTCGGAAACCAATCCCGCTGCTCTTGGATTACGGGCCATATCCATCATCATTTTCCCGGAATAGCCCCGGATTCCCATATCGGCCATAGCCTGAAATACCGCATCGGTATGATGGTTAGTGGCCATGTCCACGATGGTGGTGGTTCCGGAATCAATGAGTTCGGCCAATCCCAAAATCGATGACCAGTAAAGAGATTGATAGGAATGGCAGCTTTCCATCGGGAGAATGGTCTGGTTCAGCCACATCAGTAGAGGAACGTCATCGGCCAGGGATCGAAAAAGGGTCTGGCACAGATGGACATGGGTCTGGATCAAGCCGGGTAATAGATAGCGATCCGATCCGTCCACCACATCGGCTTCAGGGGCAAGAATCCCCGGTTCGATCCGGCTGAATCGGTCTCCTTGGATCAGAATATCGGTCGGCTCCGACAACCGGATCGGATCCTCGTCCACCATCAGATACCGGATATTTCGAATCAGGATCGTTTGGTTCATGATCCGCCTTCCCCGGATTGGGTGAGTTGAGCCCGGAGTGTGTGCCGGTTTTCATAAATCGCGTGCCAGAGACGGCAGACATTTTCTGCCAAACTGGTTTCCATTTGATTATACAGCGGCAGCGCCAAACCGGTCTCAGCCGCTTCTTCACTAACCTCCAAATAGCTGTCGGCATAAGCCTGGAATGGTGGCATCCGGTGAAGTGCCGGGTAGAAGTAGCGCTTGGTCTGAATATTCTCCCTTCGGAACAGTTCCGCCACCTGATTCCGGCTCAATCCGAACCGGGACTCATCCACAAAAACCACCATATAGTTATTCCCTGACTTCGAATTCGGGCTGATCTGCTGAAAACCCAGCCCGGGCACGTCTACCAGCCGGGATCGATAGTAATCAATCAGATCCTGACGATAATGGATATAAGACTGCAGCTTCCTGAAATTATACATACCGACAACAGCCTGGTATTCGGTCATCCGGGCGTTCAACCCGGTCAGCTCATAATCATACTCACCCGTCTTGCCGATATTTCTCAAGGCTTCCAAACGACGGGCCAGTTCCGGATCGGACAGCGTTATGATACACCCCTCAACCGAGGTGGCCACTTTAGTGGGTGCCAGACTGAATACCTCCATGGTGCCGAAACGCCCGGCCGCTTCATCACGGTAACGGCTGCCCAATCCCTGGGCCGTATCGTAAATCACCGGCAGATGATAGCGCCGGCCGATCCGATCGAATTCCTCGATCATCGGAACATTGGAAAATATATAGACCGGCATGATCGCGACCGTATTCGAGGTAATCTTCTCCTCAACCTTCCAGGGATCAAGATTCTTGGTCGCCGGGTCAATATCGGCAAAAACCGGTGTCAATCCGTTCCAGATCACACTCAATCCGGTTGAGGCAAAGGTAAATGACGGCAGAATCACTTCACCCCGGGGGTGATCCGCCAACGCCCGTAAGGCCAGCATCAGTCCGATGGTGGCATTACTGACGGTCAGAGCAAACGGGACCTGGAGCTCCTGTCGAATGATCTCCTCAAATTCACGATTGTAATGCCCATTAGTAATAAAGGTGGATTGATGAATCCGCTCCAACTGAGACTGAATCTCTTTAATGGGAGGCATCGAAGGACGGATTAGTTCCTGGAGGACGGGGTATTGAGGCTCACCGCCCAGCGCCGCTAATTTCTGATATGACATGAATGGTTATCCGCAGTTAAGGTTGAAGTGCTGTTTTCTGCAAATCCAGATAAAATATCTGCCCGATGGTAAACGGTTCCTGCAGATGAGGCCAAAAATCCTCACCCAGGTCCTGATAGACCTGCCATGTAATACGATTCAGTTCGGAATCGTGTTTCGGCTCATCAGGATAGATCAGGGCCGGCTGGATAACACGGCTCCCTATATAGTAGTACCAGAATGAACCTTGATGTAAAATCGAATAGAATGGTTTTAAAAAGGGAATCAGATCAGACTCGTCAAAAAACTGATTATGCCACGGCATGGGAATCGGCGGTAATCCGACTCGGTGCCGGATCCGGTTCAGCCGTTCCAGTCCCTGTTTCGATCCCTCCACCAAAACAAACCGGCCGGCAGGATTTAAACGATGGGTTAATTGCCGGATGCACTCCTCCTGTTCCGATTTTTGGGGAAGATTGATCAGGCATCGCTCGGAGATGATCAAATCGAAACGGATGGAAGGTTTGAAGGGCAAATGGCGCACATCGGCCTGAACCAGACTGATGGAATCCTGGTCAGCCGTCTGCTGGCGGGCTTTTTGGAGCATGGTGAAGGAATAATCAAGGGCCACCAGATGGCGGCACCGGGAAGAGTATTCATGCGTCCCTTCCCCATCACCGCAACCGATTTCAAGGGCTCTCTCATACCGGGAATTCTCCGATGCGATAAGACTCACAATCTTTTGGACTTCAATGCGTTTAAGATAGGTATCCTTCAGCGACAGTGTACTCTGGTTTTCCCAATACTGCTTGATCTGATCAAAACCCGCTTCCATGTCATCGGCTCCTTGTGAGTATTCCTTGGTGAATATAAGCAGTAAGCCTTAAAATGTCAACACAGATTTCATGATCCAATTCGGCATTTTTCACAATGACCCTGGCGGCAAAACTGATGATAAATATAGATCAATCCTTGCTGTTGAATGGCATGCCGAATCCGGATACCGGGATGATGAAGCCGATTCCACCGTTCCAGGACCAGGGATTGGGGGAAATTATCGCTCAGTAAGGGGTAATCCTCAATTTCTTTAACTACCTGATCACGATGCCGATTCATTCCTTCCTGGCTGAAAAATATCCACAACAACGGCATGATCACATTGAAAACCAGGATATCGATCCTGGGACGGCCGATCAATCCGTCAGGCAAACGATAATAACAGCCTGACAACATATGGCGCTGAGTGGGACTCAGCTCCGGCCTGAGAGCCCGGCACAATCGGGATCTCAATCCTCCCTCCGGTTGGTAAAATCGGGATAGAATAAACTCAGTCAACCCTTCCGGCAATACCTGGGACAACCAGAAAGATATATAGACCATCCGGCTAACCGGATGAGAGAAAGGACGTGTTCGGGCCAGTTTCCAATGCAAATCCAGGACCGGAAGCTGCATTTTCAATCCGGCCCTGGCCAGACTATCCCGCAAATAATTCATATACGCCGGAGCCTGCCGATTGATCTGATCCTCCCAGCCGGAAACCCGAAATAGAACCGCTTGTAAAACAAAAGGACGAATCTCGTGCGGCGCAGCCGTTATTACCCGGCAAATCAAATCCAGATTCAGATAGGATGATAAACGCAAAAAAGCATCCTGATTCCGGGTATACCCCAGTCCCTCCATCATCCCCTGATAAATCAGTTCATCGAATACCTTATCGTTACCGTATCGGATCCGGAAGCGGCTGAACTTGGCTTCCAGCCTTTTCCAGCCAAGACGGATCAGCGTTTCTTCCGGTGCATGATCGGACTGATTGAGTGGACAGATCACTCCGGACAGGAAACCAGTCTCGGGTGGAATTGAATCAGGTTCAGGCCACCATAAAATCTCGATTGGTTCATTGCTTAATGAATGCTCCAGCCTGGCCGGCCCGACCGGCTGCTCCATCACCACCACCAGCCGGACATTCTGGTAGGCCGAATTCAGATGGTGGCGATGATGATACCAGTTCTCCGCCCGCAACTCAATCTCAATATCGGTCACAATCAGATGGTGATTGATCCATAACCGGGCATAGCGGAAATCGGGCCCCTCTCCATGACTGTATGTACCCGGATAAATGATTTCCAGTGGAAACCCCGAGCAGGTCACCCATCCGTCCGAATGAAACGACGCCTGATCCCAAACCCGGTGGAACTCCAGTTCACTCATACTCATGTTTATAGTATAGATAGTATTTAAAAAAAAATCAACTTTAGTGATCTTTTTTAATTTTTGTCTGTAAACCACTGCTATTATATTACCAAACCTAATTTTTCCATGAAATCCTAATGGTTAAAACCGCTTATCTTATGATCTATTTATCAGATTGGTATTCTATCAGTCAGCTTTCAGTCATGCAAGTTATTAAAATTCATTTGCCTGAAGTGCTGTTTTATTTTGTCATAGTTGACACAATGCTGTCCAAAATAGTTTTTAGTCGAGAAAGAGCATGTTGAATTTCCAAGGGTTACGTGGTTAAAAATTGAAAAACGGAAACCAGGTTGGCAATTATGCTGTCCAAGAAAAATCACAACAGAGA